>JAEZEU010000600.1 GCA_023432885.1 Pseudomonadota bacterium
AGGCAGAGGCCTCCCGCCGACGTAACGATCAGGGCCATTCGCGCACCTTCCCGCGCGTGCGGACTCTGGTTCCAATAGCCGATCAGCAGGAAGGAGAAGAGGCTGGTCAATTCCCAGAAGAAAACCAACTGGATCAAGTTGCCCGACAGCACGATGCCGAGCATGGCGCCCATGAATGCGAGCAGGAAAGAATAGAAGCGGGGTACGGAATCAGCGGGGGATAAGTAGTATCGGGCGTACAGGACCACGAGGAATCCGATGGCCGTCACCAGAGCAGCCATCATCCAGGCGAGGCCGTCCATGCGCAGGTAGAATTCGAGGCCGAGTTCCGCAACCCAGGACACCCTCTGCGTGACGACCCCGCCATCGACAACGCGAGGATAGGCAAGAATCACAAGAGCCAGAGCAGCGATGGCGACGAATCCCGCCAGAAACGCTTCCGCGGTCCGGTTGTTCGCGCGAAACAGCGCGGCTAGGCAGCTCCCCGCGAAGGGAAGGGCTAGGATCACTGTCAAAAGTGTTTCGGAGAGGATTTCCATCTGTTGTCCGGCTGAGGACTCCGATTTTCCCGGATGGGGAGCGTGAGGGCAAGCGCATTTCGAAGCGGTGATCTCATTGCCTTCCACCGGCCCGTTCGAGGAGGGGATTTGCTGGTGGCCTTCCCCACCTCAGGCGGACGTTTTTGCGAAGCGCTGATCGCGATGAATTATCGACAATCTTAGGTGCGTGGTAGGCATGTCCCGCGCCTGATTACATGTCCTTTTGTCTCATGGGCGAGATGTCGCATTTGAATTTGCGCAGATAGTGCCTAGATGTTGTGTGTCATGTTGAAGACTTTGTCGTTCCGTCAAGACCTTTGTCGCGCAGGCGATTTGATCGCGGGCACCTAGCCCCGAGTTCCGCGCGTTCCATCGCCGCCCGAGCTCGGGGCGTGCATTAGCAACCATCGGTTCACCCCATTGCCACTCGCTGCGGGATATCTCGTCCCGACTGAGGCATTCGCGGTCGCGGCGATCTCAAGATCGTCTTGCGGCAAATGAGGTCTGCCGACGAGGCCGCGTGAATTGCGGGCGTCGATTGTCGACGAACTGATCGGCAAACTTCCGCAAACTAGACGAAGGCTGGTCACGCCAGCGTCCACAACGGCTCCGCCTGACGGAGCGATTCTGCAAACAGGGATAAACAAAATGTCACGACACACGACGATTCTACCCCGGGAGATCAAACCGCCAATTACCCTCACGCTCAGCGACTACGAGCGGCTGTCTCTGCTTGCGCAGGCTGCGGCTGCTCGAATGCCGGAGCTGGCGTCGGTCCTCACCGATGAACTGGAGCGGGCGCATGTGCTCGCGGACGGTCGTCCGGAACGGACCGTTTGCATGGGATCCACGGTCGAATTCCGTGACGAGGCCAGCGGCAAGGTTCAGACCGTCACCTTGGTCTATCCTGGCGACGCAGACATCTCTCATGGAAGGATTTCAGTTTTGACTCCGGTCGGTACCGCGCTCATCGGTCTCAGCATCGGGGACTCGATTACGTTCGAGACACGAACTGGAGAGCTAAGGAGGCTGACTGTTCTGCAGGTTCTTGAACCGCAGCTTGCCTGACGCAACCTCTTTCATGAAATGCGACCTGAAGCATCGATTTCGATAGCTCAAGATATTTCATGGATGCACGCCTTGATGCTGCCGATACCGCTGAGTACGCCGAAGGAGATCGCGGCCTGCGGCAGGATCGGCGCGAAGATCGGCTTCAGCGCGTTGGCGACTTCAGGCGTTTGTCCGCCTACGATGATCATTCCGCAGCTGGATCTCTATAATCCGGTCGAAGATGAGATCGAGGCTGCGGCACTGATCCCGGATGCCACGCTGGTACGTCTTTCCGGCAACGCCGGACGCGCGATGGCTGCGGACGCGTCGCCTCAGGTTGCAGAGGTCCTTCGTCCTAGTCCGGGTGGAATTGCGAGGCTGCTGCGCCGTCGGCGCTTCTTGACAGGGGGCCAAGGGCAGGCTCACTTTTGATGAGGCCCTGTAGCTGCCTGTAACGAGAAGAAGATGACGGAGGATTCGAATGATGAAATCGCTGAGCGAGAGCGAGGTCAAGAACTATCGCGAACGCGGCTACCATTTCCCGGTCAACGTCCTGAGCGAAAACGAAGTCGCCGAATTCCGCGGCAAACTCGAGGACTATGAGGCGCGGACCGGTGGGCCAATCAAGGGCGAGATGCGCCATCGCAGCCACGTGCTGTTTCCCTGGATCAATGACATGGTCCGTCATCCCCGGATCCTCGATGCGGTCGAGGATCTGTTGGGTCCGGATATTCTGTGCTGGAATACCAGCTTCTTCATCAAGGAGCCGCATGATCCCGGCTTTGTGTCCTGGCACCAGGATGCGACCTATTGGGGACTGGATTCGTCCGATGTGGCGACCGCATGGGTTGCGATGTCGCCGGCCAACAGGGTTTCCGGCTGCATGAAGTTCGTGGCCGGGACCCACAAGCAGCAGGTCCAGCACGAGGACACGTTCGACCATAACAACCTCCTGACCCGCGGTCAGGAAATCGCCGTCAAGGTCGACGAGTCGCAGGCGGTGTTTGTCGAATTGAAGCCCGGTCAGGCGTCGCTGCATCACGTGCTGTTGTTCCATGGATCGGAGCCCAATCGCTCAGACGACCGGCGCATTGGTCTCGCCATCCGCTACATCCCGACCCGGCTGAAGCAGGCAGTGGGACAACGCGACTGGGCGACCCTGGTGCGCGGCAAGGACGTTTACAAACACTTCGAGCCGGAGCATGTGCCAAAGCGCGACCTTGAGCCCGAGGCGCTGGCCTTCCACAAGGCGGTCACCGACGAGCAGGTTCGCGTACTCTATCGCGGCACTGACAAGACGGCTTACCGGGCCTGACCTCCAGCGAATTCGCAAGACGCGTTTCGCTACGCTGGCGTAACCGTCGCGACAACCGAGTTGCGATCAACGGTTTCGCCGGCATGGCAGTGAACGATCGCAATGACCCGTCGAATCTCGCTCGCGATGCGCAGTTCCATCTTCGTCGACTCCATCACGGCCGCTACGTCGACCGCCTTGATCGGATCGCCACCTGCGACCTTCACTGTCAGCACGATGCCCATCATCGGCGCGCTCGCAGTTCCATGTTCGTCTGTGTCGATGCGATGACATAGGCCTGATAGGAGATCGCCGTCAGGGCGGGGGCGCGCTGCAAACCAGTTTGCAGGAGATCGTCCGATCCTGTGCGAGAATGCGCAGGCCCCGATGTCGCGTTCCTCCGACTCATTGAAAAGATGCCCCTCCCGATGGATGAGCTTGTCGGGATCCGACGCTCATCCACTCCAGTTTGCATCGCGCCGTCGCCTCGAATGGGGGAGAAACGGATTCGGCGCTGTTGCCGCGGCTAGGAAAGATCGGTAACGGGCCGGCCGCGGCATCGTGCCTGCCGCAACGGATCGTGTCGCTCTGTCTTGGTTCAGGCCTATGGCGAGCGCGGCCGCTTTGGCCGCAACGGCGGAGTACCGGCGTCGCCCGCTGGTGCGCGTTCGCCCAGCGCCTTTGACAAAGGCTCGATCGCCGATCGCAGCACTTTGAGGGAACGCGCAAGCGGCCGGCGTGTCAGCCGGTCGATCAGGCCCGCCGTGCCGAGGCTGTAGATAACACCAATGTCAGGCAGCGGGATGGGTACGGCGATTGCGCCCAATCCCAACTCCATTTCGTTCCAGCAGGTCGCAAAGCCGTTCTCGCGCACTGCTTCATAATCCGCATCGATCTCCTTGCGTGAGACCTTGCTTTCGGACGTGAGCTTCGGCAGCGGCGCTTTGAGCGCCCGGTCGATCAGCTCCCTTGTCTGGAAGGCGAGAATCGCCTTGGCCGATGCGGCGACATGCGGTGCGAGCGTGTGGCCCGGAATGACGTTGGCACGGAGTCCGTCGTTTGGCACGGCCCATGCCACCGAGATCACCTCATGCCCCATCAGCCGCGCGAGATAACAGGTGTCGCCGAACTCCTCGACAAGGCTGTCGAGGATCGGCTGCACCGAAATCGCCAGCCATGCGCCATCCGATCCCGCGTGCAACAGCCGCAGCAGGCGCTGCCCAAGCTGATAGTCCTTGCGCTTTCCGCCTGCGGTGCCGATCAGATCCGCGCTTTGCAGGTTGTGTAACAGGCGATGCGCCGTCGCGAGCGGCAGGTCGCAGCGCTCGGCGATATCGGAAACTCCCAGGCCGCCGCGTGCCACCGCGATGGTCTCCAGAATCCGAAAGTAGCGCTCGAGCGGCAAGTCGTTCTTCACGGTCATATCGCCGCCATCCCGGGATCGAAGGGCACTTGACAGACCAAACACCTAACCCTAGCCTTTTCGATAATCAAGAAAAGTTTCCGATTTTCGAGAAATGTTGGAGAGGTGTATGAAAGCGAAGCGAGCGAGTGGTTCTTTTGCAGGCCTGAAGCAGTCCGCGATGGCGCTGTTGTCGGCCACATTGTTGCTGGCTTTGCCGGGTCATGACGCCGCGGCCGAGCCCGGCGTCACCGACAAGGATATCAAGATCGGTATTCTGGGCAGCCTGACCGGGCCCTTCGCGATCTTCGGAACGGGCAATCTCGCCGGCGCCACCATCGCATTCGAGGAGGCGAATGCCGCCGGCGGCGTCAACGGCCGCAAGCTCGAATGGATTTCACTTGATGACGAGTCCTCGCCGCCGAAGGGCATTGCGGCCTATAAGCGGCTGGTCGATCAGGAAAAGGTGTTTGCCGTGTTCGGGCCCGCCTCGAGCGCGATCGGACAGGCGCTGGTGCCGACCTTGAAAGCCTCGACCACGCCGACTTTCGTCTCGGTGTTCTCGACGCCTGCGGTGACCGAGCCGCCGATCCCGATGCTGTTCCGCACCGGGCCGATGAACGATCGCCAGCAGGGCACGGCAATTGCCGACTATGTCGTCGATCATCTCGGTGCGAAGAAGATCGCGCTGATCAGCCAGTCCGACGAATATGGCAAACGCGGCGGCGAGAGCATCACGAGCCGTCTCGGCGAGCGCAAGATCCAGCTCGCAAGCAGTGAGGTCTTCAACATCGCGGACACGGATTTCACTGCGCAGCTCTCGCGTACCATTGCGGCCAATCCGGACGTGCTGATCATCTACGGCTATCCCAATCCGTCCGCGATCATCACGCGCCAGGCCAAGCAGCTTGGCTTGAAGGGCAAGATCATGGGCGCGAACTCTGCGGGAAGTCGTGCCTATCCGAAGATCGTCGGCGAGGCAGCGGCCGGCACCCAGAACATCCTGACGCTGAAGGCGCTGCCTGAGGGCGATGATCCGGCCGCGGTCAAGTTTGCCAAGGCGTTCGAGCAGCGTTTCCCCGACCTCGCGCGCCAGGGACGGCCTGATCTTGGCGACGTGCTGGGCTATGGCGGTGCGCAGGTCTTCATCGAAGCGCTGAAGCGCGCCGGGCCCAACCTTACCCAGCAGGGCTTTGTGAAGGCGCTGGAGTCGCTGAAGGATTTCGAGAACCCCCTGATCCTGCCGACCACGTTCAGCGCCACCCAGCGCGAAGGCAATCAGTCGGCGAGGGTGGTTGAGATTCAGAACGACCTGTCCCGCAAGATCCTGCCCATCGTGGTGCGGGCGGATGGCGCGCCAGCGAAATGAGCGCCGCGCCACAAATCTTCGCCGACGATCTCAAGATAGGGCAGACGTTTGCCGGCGAGACGCACGAAATCGGCGATGCGCAGTTTGCCGATTTCGCGCGGATGACCGGGGACGACCACCCGATCCACTACGACGACGAATATGCCAAGAAGACACGATTCGGGAAACGGCTCGCGCACGGCCTGCTCGTCACATCGATGACCGCGCTTGGTGCGACCGCGATGTCGCGGCAGATCGAGGACGCGATGGTTGCCTTTGTCGAGCAGGGAGCGCGGTTTCTCAAGCCCGTCTTCGTCGGCGATACCGTCAGGAGCGAGTTCGAGGTCGCCTCGATCGAGCGCAAGGAAGGCCGCGACAACGCACTGGTGCGCTTCAATGTGCGTCTCGTGAATGGCCGCGGCGAGGCCGTTCTCGAAGGCTTTCACGTCTACCTCCTTGCGGTCCGGCCGGGCGCCACCGAATCCTCCCATGGCGCGTGAAGCTTACGACCACGCCGTGCAATCGTTTCGCTGGAGCGAGGTGCACGAGGCGCTCGGCTGGAGACCCGGTGAGAAGGTGTCGCTCGGCCATACCATCGTCGATCGGCACGCGTCGAGCGGCCGAGCTGCCCTGATTGCGGTCGGCAGGGACGGCCGCGAGCGTCGCTACAGCTTTGCCGAGTTGTCTGAGGCGAGCAGCCGCTTCGCCAACCTGCTCACGCGCCTCGGCGTCAGGCCGGGCGATCGCGTCGCCGGGCTGATGCCGCGCGGCGCTGATGTGCTGGTCGCGATCCTCGGTACGCTCAAGGCCGGCGCGATCTATGTCCCTGTCTTCACCGGCTTCGGGTCGGATGCGATCCGCTTCCGGCTCGATCATTGCGCCGCGAAGGTTCTCGTCACCCATCACGGGGTGGTCGCACATCTGCCTGACGGCATCAGCGCGCAGGTGATTTGCGTCGCCGCCGACGGCGCGGCGCTGCCTTCCCCGTGGATCGATTTTCATCGCGCGCTATCGGCGGAGCTTGCGGAATTTTCGCCAGTGCTGCGCGATCGCAGCGACATCGCCGCGCTGATCTACACCTCGGGCTCCACTGGGCTGCCGAAGGGAGGCGCGATTGCGGTCAATTTCCTCGGCGCGATCTGGCCCTACATCGTCTACGGCCTCGACTTCCGTCGCGATGACGTGTTCTGGCCGACGGGCGATCCCGGCTGGGGTTATGGCTTCGTCTGCTATCTCGGCGCGCTGGCGGCCGGCGGCACCGTGATCTCCGTCGAGGAGAACCCGACCGCCGAGCTGTGCCTGTCGATCCTCGAACGCTATCGCGTCAGCAATCTTGCCACCACGCCGACGCTGCTGCGCAGCCTCCTGGTACTGGACGAGGAGGTGTTGCGGCGTGCGGATATCGCCTTGCGCGCTATCTCAAGTTGCGGCGAGCCACTGAACGCCAAGGTCGTCGATGCCTTCCAAAGGCTGTGGAATCTCACGCCGATGGATCACTTCGGCGCGACCGAGTTCGCGATCCCGGTCGGCAACTTCAACGCCCTTGCGGTGCCGGTGAAGGCGGGCTCAATGGGCCGGCCGTTTCCCGGCTTCCGCATGGCCATCATCGACGAAGCCGGCCAAGAGCTCCCCGTCGGCGAAGTCGGACTGATCGGTAAGAAGTCCGATCCCGATTGCCTCTATTGGGCGAACTACTGGAACGATGCGCCTGCCACGGACGGGCTCGTTCGTCACGGCTGGATCGCGACAGGCGATCTCGGGCGCAAGGATGACGAGGGCTATTTCTGGTTCGAAGGCCGCGCCGGCGACATGATCAAGAGCGCAGGCTATCGCATCGGCCCGTTCGAGATCGAAAGCGCGCTGCTGAAGCATCCGGCCGTGGCCGAGGCTGCCGTGGTCGGCAAGCCGGACGAGCTGCGCGGCGAGATCGTGAAAGCCTTCGTGGTGCTGCGGCCGGGCAAGTCGGGCAGCGACCAATTGTCCGAGGAGCTCGTCCGCCTCGTCAAGGACATGGTGGGCCGGCATCAATATCCGCGCCTCATCGAATATGTCGACGCGCTGCCGAAGACAGAAACCGGCAAGATTCAGCGTTTTGCCTTGCGTGCACGTCCCTGAGAAGGAGAGAGCGATGGCGATCTACCAGCCGATTTTCCCGAACGACAAGTGGCCCGCGCGATACACCTTCTCGCCGGCCGTGCGCGTCGGCAACCTGATCTTCCTGTCGGGCACGACCGGCACTGACGATGCCGGCAAAATCGTCGGGCCGGGCGACATCGTCGCCCAGACGCGCCGCATCTTCGAGAAGTTCTCGATCATCCTGGAGAGCGCAGGCGCCAGTCTTGCCAATATCGTCGAGACCACCGACTACTTCCTGTCGCTCGAGGAGTACAACAAGACCGCGGCGCTGCGCCGCGAGCTGTTCAAGGGGCCGCCGTGGCCGGCTGCGACGGGCGTAGTCGTCAGCGGGCTCATCCGCGAGGGCGCCCTGATCGAGATCAAGGCCATAGCGGCGGTGTGAGGCGAGATGCTCGCGCAGGTTCTGGTCAGCTCGGCGACGGCGGGCGCGGTCTACGCGCTGATCGCGCTCGGCTTCGTGCTGATCCACAAGGGCACCGGGGTTGTTCACTTCGGCTATGGCGACCAGGTGACGTTCGGCGCCTATCTCGCGCTGATGGCGCAAGTCCTGATCGGGCTGCCGTTCTGGACGTCGGTGGTCGTCGCGCTGCTGCTTTCGGCGGGGATGGGCGCACTGATCTACGGCGGCTTCATGTGGCCGTTGCGCAACGCATCGCTGTTATCGCGCATCATCGCCAGCCTAGCGCTCGGCACCGTCATGCGCGAGTTTCTGCGCGCCTATATGGGACCGAGCGCCTGGCCGTTTCCCTTCCTGCTTTCGCAGAGTTCGTTCTCGTTCGGCGGCATTCTACTGGTGCCGGCCAATCTCGCGATCGTCGGCGTCTCGGTACTGGTGCTCGGGCTGTTGTTTCTGTTGTTCGAAAAGACCATCTACGGCAAGGCGATCATGGCCGCCTGCGATAACCAGATCGGCGCGAGCATCGTCGGGGTCCGCGTATCATCCGTGTTCATGATGATCTGGGTGATCGCTTCCGTGCTCGCGACGGTGGCGGGCATCCTGGTCGCGCCGGTGCTGACGCTCTCGCCCGACATGGGCCTGATCGGGATCAAGGGTTTTACGGCCGCCGTGCTCGGCGGCTTCAACAGCCTCGCCGGCGCCGTGCTCGGTGGCATCCTGCTCGGCGTACTCGAAGCACTCGCCGGAACCTATGTGTCGACGGCGCTCAAGGACATGATTAGCTACGGCATCCTGATCGCGATCATCCTGGCGCGTCCGCAGGGATTGCTCGGCGTGCTCGCGATCCGAAAGGTTTGACGCGATGGCCGCGCGCATCGTTTTTGGCATGGCCGGACTGGCCCTGTTCTTCGCGGCACCGTACTTCTTGCCGGAATTCCGCCTGTTCCAGATCTGCCTTATTGCCTCTACGGCGCTGGTGGTGCTCGGGCAGATCGTGGTGACGGGATTTGCAGGGCAGATATCGCTCGCGCAAGCTGCGTTTGCAGGCCTTGGCGGCTATGGCCCCGCGATCCTCGCCACCGCCTGGGGGCTGCCGCTATGGCTCGGCATTCCCCTGACCGCGCTGATCGTAGGCGCCGGCGGCTTTGTGCTCGGCCAGCTCACCTTGCGCGTATCCGGTCATTATCTCGCGCTTGCAACACTGGCGTTCACCGCGATCGTGCAGCTGGCGCTGATCCATTCCGACGCCCTCACTGGCGGCGCGGCCGGCATGGCGATGCCGTCGTTCTCGATTTTCGGACTCACCTTGAGCAAGGGCGGCGAGCTCTATTACGTTGTGCTGCCGGTGACGGTCGTGCTGTTCCTGCTCACCGGCAACGTGATGCGCTCGCGCTTCGGCCGTGGACTTGCCGCGCTGCGGCAGAGCGAGACCGCGGCGGAAGCGATGGGCCTCAACGTGCTGCGCTATAAGGCGGCGGCCTTCGCGGCGAGCGGCTTTCTCGGCGCGATCGGCGGCGCCATGCTGGCACTGCTCTCGACCTATCTCGATCCGACGCAGTTCGGCATCACCCAGTCGATCTATTATTTGGCGATTGCCGTAGTAGGCGGCATGCTGTCGCCGGTCGCCATTGTGCTCTCCAGCGCGATCTTCGTATTCATTCCCGAATGGTTGCAGGCATTCCAGTCCTATCTCGGCCTAGTCTTTGCGCTGCTCTTGCTCGGCTTCATCGTATTGCGGCCCGATGGGCTGGCCAGCCTGCGAGTGTCCGGGCTTCGCCTCCATCTGTTGCGGTCAAGAAGGGGCACGGAATGATCGAGCCACTCGTCAGCATCAGGGACGTCACGGTTCGCTTTGGCGGCATCGTCGCACTGAGCGGTGTGTCGCTCGACATCTCGGCCGGTTCGATCCAGGCGGTGATCGGGCCGAACGGCGCGGGAAAGAGCACGCTGCTCAACGTCATCACCGGACTCTATCGCGCAAGTGAGGGCACGATCTCCTTCGCCGGACAGCGGATCGACGGCGAGCCGCCGTATCTCGTCTCCCGCAGGGGCATCGCCCGCACGTTCCAGAACACGGAACTGTTCGGCGAAATGAGTGCCGCCGAGAATGTCATGGTGGGGTCCGACCGGCACCATGCTTACGGACTGGCGAGCGCCGCCGTGCATGGCGGCGGTTATCGGCTGATGGAAGAGCAGGCCCGGCGCGAAGCGGAAGACCTGCTGGCGCTGGTTGGCCTCGAGGGGCAGTCGAACATGGCCGCCGCGGCCTTGCCGTTCGGCGGCCAGCGGCGGCTCGAAATCGCCCGGGCGCTTGCCGCGCGTCCGCGGCTTCTGCTGCTCGACGAGCCGGCGGCGGGACTGCGCGCGGCGGAAGTCGAGGACCTGGTTCGTATCCTGCGCAGGCTTCGCGATGAGCGCGGCCTCACCATTCTCGTTATCGATCACGTCATGGCGCTGGTGATGGCGATCTCGGATCGCATCAGCGTCCTCAACTTCGGCCGCAAGATCGCCGATGGCGAACCGGCCGAGGTGCGCAAGGCGCCGGAGGTGATCCGGGCTTATCTCGGGGAGAAGGCGGCGCATGCTTTCGGTGCATGATCTTCACGCCGGCTACGGCAAGAAGAGCGTCCTGCACGGCGTTTCGCTCGACGTGCCACGCGGTGCCATCGTTGCGCTGCTTGGCGCCAACGGCGCCGGCAAATCCACTCTCTTGAAGACCTTGGTCGGCCTGCTGCCACGCACGGCCGGCAGGATCGCGCTCGACGGCGTGCCGCTTTCCAATGCGACGCCGGACCGCGCATTGAAGGCGGGCGTGGCGCTCGTTCCTGAGCAGCGCGAGCTGTTCAAAAATATGAGCGTCGCCGACAATATCAGGCTCGGCGCATTCCTGCGTAGCGACACAAGCGCGATCGAGGCGGACCAGGCCCGGCTGCTCGAGGCTTTTCCGATTCTGCGCGAGCGCGCGGCGCAGCCGGCGCGCAGCCTGTCCGGCGGCGAACAGCAAATGCTGGCGATCGCCCGCGCCTTGATGGGACGGCCGAGCATCCTGCTGCTGGACGAGCCGTCGCTCGGGCTCGCGCCGCGGATCGTCGAGGAGATTTTCGGGATTATCGGCAAGATCAGCGCCGACGGCACCGCGGTGCTGCTGGTCGAGCAGAATGCGGCGCTTGCGCTTGACGTCGCGCAATATGGCTATGTGCTCGATCTCGGCCGCATCACGCTGGAGGGTAGCGCCGAAATCTTGCGGCAGTCGCCCGTTGTGCGCTCGTCTTATCTCTAAAGGCACTCATCGGGGGAGGCAGTCCGTTCCGTTCACCGTCGCATCGCCACCCGACGGAAACCGCCATATAGCAAGCTGAGGAGGCTTACGCCGCGGCATGTCACGGCGGCGGCGGTCAACTGTGAGCGCCCGCCCCGGCGCATGCCGCCCGCATGGTTCGCTGTCGCTCCGCCACGCGCCGCACCAGCGCGGCGCAGCGGTCCGCTTGCGTCATCGGTAGCATGTGGCCGCCTTCCACCAGTTCGAGATCGAGCGCGGGGCAGACGGTCTTCATCGCCTCGCCCTGCGCGCGATAATCGAGCAGGCGGTCGCCCTTGCCGTACAGCATGGCCATGGGAAGCGTGAGGTTCTTGTAGCGCGCCACGTAGCCGGGCAGCACATCGCCGACCGCCATCATGTCGGAGGAGGTGGCGTAAAAAGCGCTGGGCCGCAGGCCCAGCAATCCACCGCCGCGCATCGGGAAATCAGCGGGAGCAGCTTCGGGCGCAAAAACCTCCGCCAGCAGTTTCGGACCGCGGCGGATACCAATCGGCGTCGCCACGGTCCATGCGACGGCTTTGCGCAGCAGCGGGGAGGGGATTTCCAGGCCCTTGAACACGGCGGGCGCCGACTCCACGGCATGGGTCAGCGGCGCGAGCAGTGCCAGGGCGCCGGCACAATCGGGATGGTCGAGTGCAATCGCCAGCGACAGCGCGCCGCCGAGCGAATGCCCGACCACGAGCGGCTGCTTCAGTTCGAGCCGGCGGATCAGGGTCGCGATCGTCTTCGACTGTGCGGTCAGCGTTGCGGGCGCATCGTCCGGACGTGTCGAGTAGCCGGCGCCGGGACGGTCGACAAGGATGACCCGGAAATCGTTCGCGAGCTTCTCGGCCATGGCGTAGCCGAAATGCAGGAGATTACCGCCCAGCCCGTGGATCATGACGATCGCGGGCTTTGTTCCGCCGGTGTCGACGTAATGGATGCGCTGACCGTCGATTTCCATGAACTGGCCGCGCGGCGGCAGCAGGGCCTCGACGCGCCTAGCGGTGTTGGCCGTGAACCAGACCAGGCCGGTGATGATGACGGCAACGAGCAGGATCAGCCAGAGAAGGATAGCCATGACGAACCCTCTTCGAGAGTAGAAATCAATCCAGACGCACCGCCGGCGCGACGCGGCCGCGGCTTACGCGCGCAGGCGCTCGGCGGGGGCCTGCTCTTTCTTGCTGAAGATCAGGACGCCGTCATCGACCTTGCCGAAGCGAAGCGCCAGCATGTCCTTGGCGTAGTTCTGGTACAGCTTCCAGGGCCGCTTCGATCCCTGCTTGGGCAGCACGTCCTTGGCGCGCTGCATGTAGCCGGAAGAGAGCGGCGGCGTCGCATCCGGGATCACCTCGGGATCGACGTTGCGCGGCGTGCAATAGGCGTAGCCGCCGCGGTCCATGTGGTTGATGATGCGGCACATATATTCGGCGGTAAGGTCCGCCTTCAGCGTCCAGGATGCGTTGGTGTAGCCGAACGTGGAGGCGAGGTTGGGGATGTCGGAGAACATCATGCCCTTGTAGCTCAGCGTTGTGCCGGGATTGATGACCTTGCCGTCGACCACGACCTCTGCGCCGCCCATCAGCCGCATCACCAGGCCCGTGGCGGTGATGATGATGTCGGCCGGCAGCACTTCGCCGGACTTCAGCTTGATGCCGGCCTCGGTAAAGGTCTCGATCTCGTCGGTGACGACGGAAGCCTTGCCCTGGCGGATCGCCTTGAACATGTCGCCGTCAGGCAAGAGGCACAGCCGCTGGTCCCATGGATTGTAGCGCGGCGTGAAATGCTTCTCCATGTTGATGCCGTCGCCCAGCTCGGCCTTCGCCATCTCGATCAGTCGCTGCTTGGCGCCTTCCGGCTTCTTGCGCGCCAGATTGTAGAAGTACATTTGCAGCAAAATGTTCTTCCAGCGCGTCAGCCCGTAGGCCAGCTTGTCCGGAAGCCTGGCTCGCAGCCAGTTGGCGATCACGTCCTTGGCCGGGCGCGAGACCATGTAGGTCGGCGAGCGCTGCAGCATGGTGACGTGGGCAGCCGTCTCGGCCATCGCGGGTACCAGCGTCACGGCGGTTGCACCGCTGCCGATCACCACGACGCGCTTGCCGCTGTAGTCGATATCTTCAGGCCATTTCTGCGGATGGATGGTCTTGCCCTTGAAGCGCTCCATGCCCGGCCAGCCCGGCATGTAGCCGGCGTCGTAATCGTAGTAGCCGCTGCACATCTGTAGGAAGTTACAGGTGTAGGTGAGCATCTCACCATCAGGGCCTTCGACATCCAGCGTCCAGCGCGCCTGTTGGCTCGACCACGAGGCGCGCTTGACCTTGTGATGGTAGCGGATCTTGCGGTCGATGCCGTTTTCGCTGGCGGTGTCGTTCAGATAGGTGAGGATGGAGGGACCATCGGCGATCGCCTTCTCGCCACGCCAGGGGCGGAAGCGGAAGCCGAGCGTATTCATGTCGGAATCGGAGCGAATGCCGGGATAGCGGAACAGGTCCCAGGTGCCGCCGAGCGCGTCGCGACCTTCCAGGATGACGAAGGACTTCTTCGGGCAGTCGCGCTGCAGGTGGAATGCCGCGCCGATGCCGGACAGGCCCGCGCCAACGATGATGACGTCGAAATCGGTTTGTGCGGGCGGCTTGAAGGGAGTGGCATTGGACGCGCCCGGCACGGTTCGCTCCGACACTTGCTCCTGCATAGGTTCACTCCCTCGAGCAATCAGGCTAAGCGTGTCCGGGGCTATATTCTGTCATTGTTTTTCTGACACGTGCTATTGTCAGAATAGACCAACTGACAATAATCTATGTCAAGTGGCTGGTTCGAGGAGAGCATGACCACAGCGCGGGCACGGAATTACGCAGGGCTGTCCGCCGAGGAGCGGCAGCAGGCCCGGCGCGACCGGTTGATCGAGGGCGCTATCCGAGTCTATGGCGAACTGGGCTATCGCAACACCACGGTGAAGGCGGTTTGCGAAGCCGCCGGCCTAACCGAGCGATACTTCTACGAGTCCTTTGCCAACAGCGAGGCGCTGCTGGTGGCCGCCTTCGATACCGTGTCGCGGCGGGTCTTCAACTGCCTGGAGGAAGTCCGGAAGGGACATCGCGGTCCTCCCGAGGAGCGGGGCCATACGGTGCTGCGCGCCTATTACCAGATGCTCAAGGACGATCCGGACGGCGCCCGGCTGTTCGTGATTGAGATCGCGCGGGTGGGCCCCGCGGTGGACGCGGTGTGGGGCGCACTGCTGCCGCAGTTTGGCGAGGTGCTGGCGCGCATGATGGCGCCGGACAGCGACATCAAGCCGAAGCCGGGCGAATTGGTCCGCGCAGGCGTCGTCGGCGGCGTGGTGCAGATTGCCAAGGAATGGATCAGGAGCGGCTATGCGCGTAGCGTCGATGCAGTCGCTGCGGATGCGCTGAAGATTTGCCGCGTGCTGACCGCATAGCTCCGCGCTCGATCTTGCCGGCCAATGCCGCTACGCTGCGCCTCAAACGTTCGGAGGCGCTCGAGTATTATGTCTGATGATTCCAAAGGCTGGAAAGTAGGCCTGGTCGGCTATGGCGAGGTCGGGCGCATTCTTTCCGAAGATCTACGTAAAGTTGGCGTTGCCGTTGCGGCCTACGACATCAAGCTGGATGACGATCGGGCCGGGCCTTTGCGCGAGCATGCGCAAGCGGTCGGCGTACAGCTCGCCAAATCGCACGCCGATCTCGCGGGACAAGCCGATCTGATCATTTCCGCGGTCACGGCGAGCCAGGCGGTCGGCGTCGCGCAAGCCTGCGCACCCGCGATCCGGCAAGGAACCTGGTATCTCGACTTCAATTCCGCTTCGCCCGGCGCCAAACAGCGCGCGGCCGCGCTGATCGATGGCGCCCATGGCCGCTATGTCGAGGGCGCTGTCATGACCTCGGTGCCGCCATATCGCATCCAGGTGCCGCTGCTGCTCGGGGGTGGCGGGGCTCGGGAGCTTGCGCCGCTGCTGGTGGCGCTTGGGTTCGATGTCAGGGTTTCGAGCGACCGGCTTGGCGTGGCCTCGGCAGTCAAGATGTGCCGCAGCATCATGATCAAGGGGCTGGAGGCGATGATAATCGAGAGCTTCACCACCGCGCGCGCCTATGGCGTCGAGGATGCGGTGCTCGCCTCGCTCAAGGAAACATTTCCCGGCATCGATTGGGAAAAGCAGGGAGCCTATTTCTTCCAGCGTGTGATCGAGCACGGCCGCCGACGCGCCGAGGAAGTGCGCGAGGTCGCGGAGACCGTGCGCGAGGCGGGGCTCACGCCATGGTCGGCGCAAGGCACCGCTGAGCGGCAGGCCTGGGTTGCCGATCTCGCCGAAGATGGATTGTTTGGTGCGAGGGGCACGAAGGAATTCGCTCGCAGTCCAGATTGGCGTACCGAAGCCGACCGCATCATTGCGATGCTGAAGGCGGAGAAATGAGGAAAGCGCATTCATGAGTGCTGTAAGCCCGTTTCGCATCGCGGTTGCGGATGCTGTTCTAGATGACCTGAAAGCACGGCTGCGCAACACGCGATGGCCTGAGGCGGAACTGGTTGATGACTGGAGCCAGGGGGCACCGCTGCAATGGATCAAGGAGGTCTGCGGCTTCTGGGCCGAGCAGTATAACTGGCGCGAACGCGAGGCGCTGCTCAACCGCTTCGCGCAATTCACGACCGATATCGACGGGCTCGGCATCCACTTCATTCATGTCCGCTCGCCACATAGCCAAGCCATGCCGCTGATCATCACCCATGGCTGGCCGGGTTCGGTGGTGGAGTTCCACAAGGTGATCGAACCGCTCGTCGATCCCGTCGATCATGGCGGCAACGCGGCCGATGCTTTCCATGTCGTGTGTCCCTCACTGCCCGGCTTTGGGTTTTCCGGCAAACCGACAACAACGGGCTGGGGCATCGATCGCATCGCGCAGGCCTGGTCGGTGCTGATGGATCGTCTCGGCTATGCACGCTATGGCGCGCAGGGCGGCGATTGGGGCTCGGCGGTGACCTCAGCGCTCGGTGCGCTGGATGCCGGTCATTGCGCTGGTATCCATATCACGCTTGCGATGGCAGCGCGTCCGAACGCCGAGGGTAAGCCGACGCCGGAAGAGACAAGGGCGCTGGAGGGTATCAAGTATTATGCCGATTGGGATTCCGGTTATTCCAAGCAGCAGTCCACCCGGCCGCAGACGCTCGGCTATGCGCTGACGGATTCGCCGAGCGGCCAGGCGGCGTGGATTCTGGAAAAATTCTGGGCCTGGACCGATTGCGAGGGACACCCCGAGAACATCTTCAATCGCGACGAACTGCTCGATAATGTCATGCTCTATTGGGTGACCGCGAGCGCCGCCTCGTCGGCACGGCTCTATTGGGAGAGTTTTGGGGCAAAGAAGCGGACAGCGCATACCGTCAAGGTGCCTACCGGCGTTGCCGTGTTCCCTAAGGAGATCGTCACGCCCGTGCGCAAGTGGATGGAGGCGGGCTACACCAACATCACGCACTGGAGCGAGATGCCCAAGGGCGGCCATTTCGCGGCGTTCGAGCAGCCCGACCTTTTCGTCCGGGAGGTGCGGGATTTCTTCAGGAAGTTGCGTTGAGCCGCTACGCCGAACGATAATGCATGAGGCCGCGGCGGCAGCGCGAATTGACTCCGAGCTATGCCCGGCGGCAAATGCCGCCAACCTACGAATTCAGAGGAACGCATCATGCCTGAGGCACTGATCATCGACGCATGCAGAACTCCGCGCGGAATCGGCAAGGCCGGCAAAGGTGCGCTGTCGGGTATCCATCCGCAGCAGCTCGGTGCCACGGTGCTGCGCGCGCTCGCCGAGCGCACCGGCATCAACACCGCAGAGGTCGACGACATCGTCTGGGGCTGCAGCGCCCAGGTCGCGACCCAGAGTGGCGACCTCGGACGCATGTCGGCGCTCGATGCCGGTTATGACATACGCGCCAGCGCTGTGACGCTGGATCGTTTTTGCGGGTCCGGAATCACCAGTGTCAACATGGCGGCCAATTCCATCATGGCGGGCTCCGAGGATCTCGTCATCGCCGGCGGTACCGAAATGATGTCGATGGAAGGCCGTCGCGGCGGCGGCCCCATGATGATGGATGCGGGCAATCTTCGCCTGCGCGCCAGGCATCCACAATCGCATCAGGGCGTGTGCGCCGATGCGATTGCGACCATGGAAGGCATCTCGCGGCAGGATGTCGATGCGCTTGGGCTGGAAAGCCAGAAGCGTGCGGATGCGGCGATCAAGGGCGGCCACTTCAAGAAGAGCCTCGTGCCCGTCTATCGCGAGGACGGCAGCCTCGCGCTCGACCTCGAGGAATATCCGCGGCCGCAGACCACGATGGAGGCGCTGTCGCAGCTCAAGCCTGCATTCCCGGCCATTGCCGACTATGCGCTCGATGACAAGGGCACGACCTACCGCAAGCTGATCCTGGACAAGTATCCCGACCTCGACATCGAGTTCGTGCATCACGCCGGCAATTCGTCCGGCGTGGTCGATGGCTCCGCGGCGATCCTGCTGGCCTCGCCAGAATACGCGAAGAAGCATGGGCTGAAGCCGCGCGCCCGCGTCGTGGCGACCGCCAATATGGGGGACTCGCCGACCCTGATGCTTAACGCCCCGGTGCCGGCAACGCGCAAGGTGCTGGCCAAAGCCGGCCTGACCCTCGATGATATCGACCTGTTCGAGATCAACGAAGCCTTTGCGGTGGTCGCGGAAAAGTATATCCGCGATCTCAAGCTCGACCGCGACAAGGTCAACGTCAATGGCGGGTCGATCGCGCTCGGTCATCCCATCGGCGCGACCGGCTCGATTCTGATCGGAACCGTGCTGGACGAGCTGGAGCGGCGCGACCTCAAGCGCGGGCTGGTGACGATGTGCGCCGCCGGCGGCATGGCGCCCGCGATCATCATCGAGCGGGTCTGACGGCCGCTTGAAGGGCTGAGCCACGGGAGTTAAATGAAGGAAGATCGGCAGCAGGTGCGGCCGGTCGAGGACATGAACATGGCCGGAAGTCCCCGCAAGCCGGACGTTCGCCTAGTCTCGGGAGAGGGCGTCGACGGCTATGCCGACATGGTCGCCCGCGCCCGCGCGCTGATCCCGGAGCTGCGTGAACGCGCTTCCCGGACCGAGGCAATGCGCCGACTGCCCCCAGAGACCGAGCGCGCCCTGCATGACACCGGCCTGTTCCGGATCCTGCAGCCGAAGCGCGTCGGCGGCGCGGAGCTTGATTACGTCGCCCTGGTCGACTGCGCCGACGCCCTTGGTCAGGCGGACGCGTCGGTGGCGTGGAATTTCGCCAACCTCTCCAGCCACCACTGGATGCTCGGCATGTTCGATCCACGCGCGCAGGACGCGGTGTGGAAGCAGGACGTCAATGCACTGATAGCGTCGTCCTTCATCTTTCCCGCCGGCCGCGCCCGCAGGGTCAAGGGCGGCTACACGCTCTCCGGCCATTGGCCGTTTTCGTCGGGCGTGGAGTCCTGCGAGTGGAACATGCTCGCCAGCGTGGTCGAGACCGATGACGACGCCGACGGTATCGAGTACCGCATCTTCCTCCTCAACCGGAACGACTACAAGATCAACGACACCTGGAACGCGACCGGCCTGTGCGGCACCGGCTCGAACGACGTGGAGGTGAGCAATGCCTTCGTCGCCGATCACATGTCCATCGCGGTGAGCGACCTCACCGGCGGTCCTACCCCGGGCAGCGCCGTCAATCCCAATGTGTTGTACACTCTACCGGTATTTTCCCTGTTCCCCTACGTACTGTCGGGGGTCGGGCTCGGCAATGCGCAAGCCTGCCTCGACGATTATGTTGAAATCGCACGGCATCGTGCCTCGACCTACAACCGCGCCAAGCTCGGTGACATGCAGACGACGCAAATCAAGATCGCGGAGGCCTCCGCCAAAGTCGATACCGCGCGGCTATTGATGCGCACCAACTGCATCAACGCCATGGCCGATGCTCGGCGCGGCCACGTTCCTGACATCGCCGGCAAGACCCGGCTGCGCCGCGACGGTGCGTTTTCCGTCAACCTCTGCACCGAGGCGGTGTCGCTGCTGTTCACTGCGAGTGGCGCGCGCAGCCTGTTCGCATCGGGCACGCTGCAGCGCCAGTTCCGCGATGCACACGCGGTCAACTCGCATCTCGCGTTCAACTTCGATGCGGCAGGAACTAATTACGGGCGGGTGGCGCTTGGGCTTCCTTCCGAGAACCTTACGCTCTGAGGCCGCTGGATGTCCGATCTCCCCAAACATCCGGCTAATGAGTTTGCTACTGACAACTCGCCGATCGATCCACGAGATTTTCGAAACGCACTGGGCACCTACGGCACCGGCGTCACCATCGTTACGGCGATGGCCAGCGACGGCAGACCCTATGGGGTGACCTGTAATTCCTTTGCCTCGGTGTCGCTGAACCCGCCGCTGGTGCTGTGGAGCCTCGGCATGTTCTCGCATGGCTTGCCGATATTCCAGAATGCCAGCCATTTTGCGGTGAATGTGCTCGAAGTGTCCCAACAGGATCTAGCGCTGAAGTTCGCCAAATCGGCTGGCGAAAAATTCGTTGGAGTGGAATGGAAGCCGGGACTGGGAAATGCGCCGATCATTGCCGGCTGCGTGGCGCAATTCGAGTGCCGCGCGGTGAACCGCTATTATGGGGGTGACCACATCATCTTTCTCGGTGCGGTCGAGGCCTATTCCTACAACGGGCAGGAGCCGCTGCTGTTCGCGCGTGGCGGCTTCGGCAAGTTCGTCCCTGGCGACGGCAAATAGCGGCTACTTTCTCGCCATCTCGGCGCGGTACCAGTCGCCGATTTCGCTCGCGGTCATCAGTGCGACGCCGTCATGGCCGATGACGTGGTCGAGCAGCGACTCCAGATATTTGATCCGGTGTGGCACGCCGGTGATGTAGGGATGGATCGAGATCGCCATCACCCGGGCATTGTCGGCCCCTTCCAGATAAAGCCGGTCGAACTGGTCTGTGCAGCGCTTGAGGAATTGCTCGGATGGCAGGTGCTGCAAGGCATGGATGACGATGTCGTTGGTCTCCACCGAATAGGGAATCGTGGTGATGGTGCCGTGAGGCGTGGCGATGTCCTGCGGCAGATCGTCGATCACCCAGTCCGCCATATATTCAATACCGTTCAGCCGTAACAGGTCGAGTGTTTCCTCGGTTTCGGTGAGGCCGGGACTCTCCCAGGAGCGCGGCGGCTTGCCGGCAAATCTCGCGATGGCCTCCACCGCGCGTTTGATGGCGTCAGCCTGGTTGTCGAGCTTGTGCATCGGCCCCTGCAGGAAGCCATGACCCATGAATTCGAAGCCTGCTTCCAGCGCGGCGGAAGCAACACGCGGATAGGACTTGCAGACATTGCCGTTGATCGCCAGCGTCACCGGGATGTTGCGGTCGGTGAGGGCCTTGAACTGGCGCCAGAAGCCGGCGCGCATGCCGTATTCGTGCCATGACCAGTTCGGCACATCCGGCAGCAATGGCTGGCCCATCGGCGGCGACAGCACCGTTCGCGGCATGGCGTTCTCTATCCGCCATTCCTCGACGTTGAGGATGACCCATACCGCGAGCCGCTTGCCGCCGGGCAGCTTCAGCTTCGGCCGATCGATTTGGGCCTGATAGGGGATGCGATCGGAGAGGGCCATGTCGCTAACCTGCCGCATCGGAGGTGCGTGCGCTTGCGGCGTTCACGCGAGGCAATACCTGTTCGGCCATCAGGATCATCGAACGGCGGCCGAGTTCGCGGTCCCGCCAATCCTTGCCGGCATAGAGCAGTGTGCCGAAAGTGCCGACCTCTTCCTGGAACGTGAGCAATTGGTCGGCGACGCTGTCCGGCGTGCCGTGGATGATCAGCCTGTCGCAGATCGATTCCAGCGTAACCTCGTCGTCGGGCTGGTCACGCCGGGTCTTGAACAACTCGATGCGGCCGCCTCGCTTCAGCTTGGTGAAGAGCGAGCGGTAGTAATACACGTAGGGACCGTTGGGGTCCGTGGCGTATGCCTTGGCGGTCGCGGCGTCCCTGGCAACGAACATGCTCTTCGCCACGCGCCAGTTGGCAGGATCGGCGGAGCGGCCCGCACGCCGGCAGCCCTCGACATATTTCGGCCAGTGGCTCTTTACCCATGGCGGCATCAGGAAGTTGGCGGAGATCGGCTCCCAGCCGCGGGCGGCGGCTTCGGTGATGCCCTTGGAGAAGGGCGCCACGGCGGTCACCACGATTGGTGGGTGCGGGCGCTGCAAGGGCTTTGCGATAAAGCCCTGGCCGATGTCCTCGATCAGGGTCTTTTCGAGGGAGATGTTCCAGTACTTGCCGGCGAGATTGTAGGGCGGCTTGCCTTCCCAGATCGCCAGCACCTGGTTGATCGCCTCCAGGAACATGGCGTTGCGGTCGGCGTTGAGATTGCCGAACAATTCGGCGTCCGACATCAGGCCACCTGGGCTGATGCCAAAAATAAGCCGGCCATCGAGCATGTGGTCGAGCATGGCGATGGAGGCGGCAACCGAGGCCGGGTGGCTGTTCGGCATGTTGACCGTGCCGGTGCCAAGCCTGATCTGCCTGGTGGCAGCCGCAAGCCAGGCGATGAAGGCGATGCAGGAAGTGATGTTTTCGGCCCTGTCGGTGACGTGCTCGCCGACATAGGCCTCCGAAAACCCGAGTTCGTCCGCCAAAAGGAAAGCTTCCCGGTCCTCCTTCAGGGATTGCCGCCAATCCTTTTCAAGGGGATGGATGGGCATCGTGAAGAAACCGAGCTTCATGATATCGGCGCCTCCCCGTGGCCATTCTTGGTTGGGGGGGAGCGTGCGTCGTCAAGCCGGGCAAGGCAACCCCCAACTCGAAACGGCTGCAAAATCAAGCAGCTTGACCTTTGAAAAGTCACACCCTCTAATCCCGTCAAAAGCGGAAAATCAGGGCCGGGGAGGGCTCGCCTGAATGAAAGCCTCGGCTTTCGCCTACGCACGCGCGACCAGCGTTGACAATGCGCTGGAACTGCTTGCTACGCATGGCGAGAAGGCGAAGGTGCTCTCGGGCGGGCAGAGCCTGATCCCAGCGATGAATCTGCGGTTGCTCTCGCCGGAATTGATCGTTGATATCGGCGGGCTCGCCGAATTGCGCGGGATCGCGGTGAGGGACCAGACTCTCGTCATCGGCGCACTGACGCGGCACGGCGATCTTCTGAAATCATCTGATGTCGCAGCGCACGCTCCGTTGCTGCAGGCTGCAGTTGCGCATGTGGCGCATCCCGCCATCCGCAACCGCGGCACCATCGGCGGCAGCCTCGCGCAGGCGGACCCCGCTTCGGAACTGCCGGCCTGCATGCTGGCCCTGCGTGCCACTATCGTGGTGCGGGGGCCGGCCG
>JAEZEU010000616.1 GCA_023432885.1 Pseudomonadota bacterium
AAGCCACGTTCTTCCTCGACCGCAACCGCCTTGGCGCCACGGCGGCGGCGCGGCATGTCATCGTCCAATGAAGACTTTCTAGGCACTTCTCTTCACCTGATAGGATTTCTCAACGGGTGCGGTGCGCGACGGCGGTGTCAGCGTCGCAACGTTGCTGGCGGGTTCGCTCAGGACCGGTGGCATATAGAGGAGCGGCAGCGCGACCGCAACGGTCGTGCCCTCGCCGACCCTGCTCTGTACATTCATCTCGCCGCCATGCAAGGCCACCAGGCTCTTGACGATCGACAAGCCGAGTCCGGTGCCTTCGTGACGGCGCTGATAGGTCTTTCCCGCCTGGAAGAAGGGATCGCCGACCCGCTTCAGGTCATCGGCCGCGATGCCGACCCCGGTGTCGGAAACGCGCAGCAGCAGCCGCGAGCCTTCGACCGCGGCAGAGGCCGTCACCGCGCCGCCGCGCTCGGTGAACTTGATGGCGTTGGAAACCAGGTTGAGCACGATCTGCTTGAACGCCCGTGGATCGCCCGTCATTTCGGGCAGATCGTCGGGCGCGCGGGTGACCAGATCGATGCCGCTCTCGCGCGCCTTCAGCGCCAGCAGGTTGCAGCAGTTGAGCAGCGCGGCGCGCGGCGCGAACGGCTCCGGCGCCAGCTCGAAGGTGCCCGACTCCATCTTCGACATGTCGAGGATGCCGTTGACGACAGACAACAGATGCTGGCCGGAATCGTGGATCAGCTGCGCATATTCCTTGCGCCGCTTCGCATCAAGCATCAGCAGGTCTTCCTGCATGATCATCTCGGAGAAGCCGATCACGGCATTGAGCGGCGTGCGCAGCTCGTGGCTCATGGTAGCGAGGAAGCGCGACTTCGAGGCATCGGCGCGCTCGGCGGCGGCACGCGCCTCCTGTAGCGCCTGTTCCTGCATCTTGCGATCGGTGACGTCGCGCATCACGGCGACGACTTCGCCGTCGGCGGATGCGGTGCCCTGCTCCAGCGGGCGGCAGCGCATCTCCACCCATACGAAATCGCTGGCGTGGCCCCTGCGGTCGCGTCGCAAGCGAAATTCGACGCTGCGGCCTTCGCCGTGGGCGCTGTCGGCGAGCGCGGTGAGATAGGCGGGACGGTCCGCGACATGGACGCGGTCGAACAGGCCGTGGCCGAGCAGGCCGGCGGCGGGCGTGCCCAGCACGGCTTCCGCGGCGGGCGAGATGAACTGCACCGCGCCGCTCCTGCGATGGCGGGACACCACATCGCTCATATGCCGCGCCAGCAGGCGATAGCGGTCTTCCTCGACGTTGAGCAGCGACACGCTGGTGCGCGCCAGCGACTCCGCGCCGAAGGCGAGGCCCGCAGCATAGAGCGTGGCGGAAGCGACGCCGAAACCCATCATCATGCCATGCAGCGATGGATCCTCGCTGGCGGCCGGCAACCAGTCGAAATGGCCGAGCAGGATCAGGAGCGTCGCGCAGGTCAGCGCAAGCGTGGCTGCAAAGGTCACCACGCGGCGCGAGGCGGAAAGGGCCGCTTCCAGCGGCACCACCACGAGCCAGATCGCGGCAAAGGATTCGATGCCGCCCGTGAACAGCGCCACCATCATCACGGGACCGGCGAGCGCGAGCGAGGAGAGCAGATGCGCGCCCTCGTAGCGGCCGGTGCGGGACAGGAACCAGGCAAGCAGGATCGGCGCGATCAGCCAGGCAAAGGCAACGACTTCCAGTGCACTGGGCGCGCCACGCATGGCGAGATAGACGGGGAACGCTGCGAAGGCAGCCAGGCTGCCGATCAGCCGCGGCGCGATGAAGGCCCGATGGCGCGCGCGGGTCAGCGCGTCATATCGCGCCGAGGGATGCAAGAGTGCATCGAGACAATCGCGGATGATACTTTGGATACTCACGTGGTTTCGCGTTTGGGCCCGTTTCATCAAAAAGACGCGCCGCAACGCCTCCTTTATCGTTCGGTCCACCGTGTCAGAGCCACCTTAAACGAACGCTAAGGCGGACCGCATTCACCAGCTTGGCCGCTGATTTCCCGGGGCTTTTTGCGGACGCCGCGCAAACGAATTGAAGGGGATGGTGAACGCAAAGTTTAAAGAGCGGTGCGAGTATGGTTTCGAAATGGTGGATGCGCCTGGCCCGTCCAGGTCGGCCGAATCAGCCATCAATGGAAAATTTACGGCGAAGGGTGCGCGCGGCTTTTTTCGCAAATTTTCGCCGGATTAATCTCAATGCAAACACTTACGATTTATCCAAGGCCGGTAGTTGTCGATTGGCGCGCCGCGGAGGCACGCGACGACGAGAAACCGACAACCGGGTCGCAAGATGTGGTTCCTGCTGCGTTTGACGTTCTGGCTCGGGCTGGTGCTGGTACTCCTGCCCCGGGACAAGACGCATGAATCGGACAAGCTGCCGCAGATCGGCGCTTCCGACGCGGTGCAGGCCGCGACCGCCGCCGTGTCGGACATGAGCCAGTTCTGCAAGCGCCAGCCGGCCGCCTGCGAGGTCGGCGGTCAGGCCGCCACCGCGATCGGCCAGCGCGCGGCCGAGGGCGCACGCAAGGTCTACAGCATCATTACGGACAAGACCGAGAAAGGCGAAAAGCCGGAGAAGGCCGACAGGCCCGAGCAGGCCGACAAGCCTCACAAAGTCGACAAGAAGGCGCCGGGCGCCGACAAGGACAAGAAGGCGCCCGATCACACCGGTTCGATCGGGACCGTCGCGGATGCGGAGCCGGCCATGGTGCCGGAGCCGCCGCGCGATACGCTGACGCCCGATGATCTTGCCGTGGAATGGCGTGCGCCGGCGCAGTGACCGGAATCCGCGGCCGAAAACCGGTTCCATTTCCATCGCTTTTGTGCGGCGGTGCCCCTATATATCCCCGTACAAGCGAGCGGATACGGGCCATCATGACCATCGACGAGATCAGGGAAAACTTCGAGCTCCTGGAGGAGTGGGACGACCGCTACCGCTATGTAATCGAGCTCGGCCGCACGCTGGATCCGCTGCCGGAAGCTGAGCATTCCGCCGAGAACAAGGTGCAGGGCTGCGTCAGCCAGGTCTGGCTGTCCAAGCGGATCGATCGCAGCCAAAGCGAGCCGCGCATCACCTATCGCGGCGACAGCGATGCCCATATCGTGCGCGGCCTGGTGGCGATCGTGCTGACGCTGTTTTCCGGCCGCACGCCGAAGGAAATTCTTTCGACCGATGCACTCGCCATCTTCGAGGAGTTCGGCTTTCGCGAGCACCTGACGCCGCAGCGCTCCAACGGCCTGCGCTCGATGGTCGAGCGCATCAAGACCGATGCGCGCGAGGCGCTGGTGACGGCGTCGTAAACCCTGCTGCAGCGTCGGAGCTATTTGCCGCGTTTGCGGCGCTGCTGGCCCAATCCCATTTGCTTGGCGAGTTGCGAACGCGCCACCGCATAGTTCGGCGCGACCATCGGATAATCCGCCGGCAGGCCCCATTTGTCGCGATATTGTTCCGGCGTCATGTTGTACTGCGTGCGCAGATGCCGTCTCAGCGACTTGAAGTGCTTACCGTCCTCCAAGCACACGATGTAGTCGGGTGAGATCCACTTCTTGATCGGCACGGCAGGCTTGGCCGGCTCGAGCGGCGCCTCGGTGCGGCCCGATGAAACCCGAACCAGCGCGGCATGGACCTGGCTGATCAGCCCGGGGATTTCCGCAGCCGCCGTCGGATTGTTGCTGAGATAAGCGGAAACGATGCTGGCGGTAAGGTCGATGAAGCTCTTGCCGGGGGCGTCGGTCATGGTGGCGCCTTCTCCAGATTATCCTTGCGAAGCGGGATCGGGCAGTATCGCACCAACGAAATACGTTCGCGACCGGGGCTGAATTACTTGTGAATATGAAGGAAATGCTAGCACGGTGACAAGAACGCCGCCGCTTGATTTTCAGAGCCGTCCAAAGCCAAGCAGGGCGGCTGAGGGCGGCCTAAGGCCGCTGGTCCAGATGCGCGCGCAGCTCGTCGATTGATGCAAAGCGCATCATGCCTTCCGGCATTTGCGCCTCGATTGAGCCGTCGGAATAAAGCGAATAGGCCATGCCGTCGACCACGCCGGACTTGAGCACCGTCACGGGCGGCTTGTCGTCGCGCGAGAGCGCATCCAGCGACGGACCGCGCCCGGCGCGTCTCGCCCGCTCGGATTTCGGCCAGGCGTCGTCGAAGGTCGGCGGCACCGGAGCGGCCGGCTCGACGGGCGGTGCATCCGCGCCCGGATTGGGGCGCAGATCCGGAGACAACAGGTCGGGCGCCCGCGGTTGGCTGGCGCGCGAGGCGGCACGTTCGCGTTCCTTGCGCGAGGTCGATGTGAACAGCAGATTGCGCCGCGGCTTCGGTTCAGGCGCAGCTTCGGCCGGCGGCGGAGGCGGCGGCGGTGCATCCCGGCCTTCGACCCAGGGCGGCGCGGCGCCGGCATCGACCAAGGCACCCTCGGGGGAGTCTTCAGCGGCCGGACGCAGCGGCGGCGTTACCGCAGCCGGCGCGAAAGCCGATTGCGAAGGAAAAACGGATTCGGCGCCTGCTACGGCACCGCTGCCCAGCCGCCGCGAAAGCCGTTGCAGCTCGCGGGCGACCGTCCAGAAGCCGAGCATCAAAAAGCCGGAGCACGCCGCGACCGCACCCGCAACGACGAGGGTGTTGCCAAAACCGAATTCCTTGTACTGGATTCCGTAACCGAGGCCGCCCAGCCCCGCCAGCAGCAGGGCGATTCCAGCGCCCAACAGCACCATCAACATTGAACCTACCCCCGCACGGATGGACCGTGCTCAACCGCCCCCGCCACGATACCGTCATATTGCGGTTATCGCCAACGGCCATTTGCGGTCCCCAACTGACCCCAGGAGGACACGACTATCCGGGGTTCTACGGGGAAACCGCGCCAAAGTTCCAATTCGTTAGTGTTAAGCACGGCGCCCTTCGCGGGTGCAACGCTTTGCTGCGGCGCATCAGACGAATTACGCCACGATTCCCAATTACTTGGTAAGGGAACATGCGCTATATGGATGCCGGGGAAGAGGCTCACAAGCGCCACTACTGAGCCAGGGGACACGCCGGGTTACCTGTAGCCATGTCATCCATCACGACTTCGGCCATCGACACGCCAGCGCGGCGCTCGATCGAACGAACATGTGACGACCTTGCCCTGTTCGCACTGGGGGTGGTCGCCATCGTCGCGGGACTGACGTTCCGCGATTACGGCCTTGGATGGGACGATTACACGCACGCCGAATATGCCGACCTGCTGGTGAGGATGTTTGGCAGCGGTTTCAAAGATACGGCCGCGCTGTCCTTCGCCAATCTATACATGTATGGCGGCGGCTTCGACATGGCGGCCGCCTTGCTGCACAAGGTCATCCCGCTGGAACTTTTCGAGACGCGCCGGCTGCTAGGCGCCCTTGTCGGTCTCATCGGGCTTGCGCTCACGTGGCGGCTGGCACGCCGCGTCGGCGGGCCGCTGGCCGGTCTCGCCGCGCTGCTGCTGCTCGCGCTGTGTCCGACCTTCTACGGGCACATGTTCATGAATCCGAAGGACGCGCCGTTCGCGGTGGCGATGGTGGTCCTGATGATGGGCCTCGTGCGGCTTGCGGAGGAGTATCCGGCGCCGACCCCGCGGACGATCCTCATCATCGGCACCGGCGCAGGCCTTTCCATCGGCTGCCGCATCCTCGGCGGGCTCGCGCTGGTCTATGCCGCGGTCGGTTTCCTGCCGCTGTTCATCAACGAGTTCCGCAAGCAAGGCGCACGCGAGGCGGCCCACCGCTTCGCCCATGTGGTCTATATACTGCTGCCGGGCCTTGCCTTCGGCTATCTGCTGATGGGCCTGATGTGGCCGTGGGCGATTCTGGATCCCGCCAATCCGCTGCATGCGCTGACCTACTTCTCGCACTTCTTCGAAAAACCGTGGAAGGAGATGTTCGACGGCGCGCTGGTGTCTGTGCCGGACATGCCGTGGTCGTACCTGCCGACCCTGTTTGCACTGCAGTTGCCGGAAGTGCTGCTCGCCCTGCTCGCGGTTGCGGTTGCCGGCACCTTCATGTCGCTGTCGCGCAGAGATGTGCCGGCGCACCGCAAGACGATCTTCCTGATGCTGACGATGGCGGCGATGCTGCCGCTGCTCATCGCGATGGTGAAGCGGCCTGCGCTCTATAACGGCATCCGCCATTTCATCTTCGTCATTCCACCGATGGCGGTGCTCGCCGGCGTCGCCTTCGCCAAGCTGCTGGGCTGGCTCGGCGAGACCCGGCGCGCCTGGCAGCCCGTTGCGCTCGCCGTGTTCGCCTTCGGGCTGTTGCTGCCGCTCGGCGAGATGATCCGCCTGCATCCCTATCAGTACACCCATTTCAACCATATCGCGGGCACCGTCCGCTCCGCCGATAATCGCTTCATGCTGGACTATTGGGGCCTTGCGCTGAAACAGGCGTCCGACGGCCTTCGTGACGAGCTCGACGAACGTCAGGAAGTTCCGCCGGCAAACCGCAAGTGGAAGGTCGCAGTGTGCGGCCCGCAGCGCCCGGCGCAGGTCGCGCTCGGCCCCGACTTCACTATCGGCTGGGATTCCAATGCCGCCGATTTCGCGATGACGCTCGGCGAGTTCTACTGCAAGGGCCTGACCGCGCCCGTGCTGGTCGAGATCAAGCGCGACGACGTCGTGTTCGCCCGCGTCTACGATATCCGCGGCCGCAGCATCTCGAGCCTGCTGGCGATCCCCGCGCCGTAAACCGGCATCCGAGAATTTAAGTGCGGCTCAAATGCGCGTTGTCGCTGGGCATGCTCGGCTGATATCGGAATTGAAAATCTTCCGAGCTTGCGTAGAATAGAACCATACACTCTCTACACTTTGGAATGAAACGCCGCCCAATTCCGGGCGGCGTTTTTGCGTTCGCCGATGCAGGCGGCGACTTCATGCCAATGTCGGCTTCCACCAGCGCCAGGTCGCGGCGAGCGCCAGCAAGCCAAGCAGGCCGGTCACGGCCGTGGCGTTGTGCGATCCGATGCGATCCGCAAGCCAACCGAGCCACACGAATCCGATGGGGCCCGTGCCGATACAGACTGTCAGGACACCGAGTAAGCGCGAGCGCATTTCCGGCGGCGCCGCGAGATAGACCAGCGTGGCTTGTGCCGTCGCAAATGCGGCGCCGCCGAGCCCGGTCAGCAACAAGGCTGCGCCTGCCACCGCCGAGCTTGGAACCAGCGCGAAGATCACGACCGAGATCAGATAGCAGGCGACGCCCGAGACGTAGGTCCAGCCGTACCATCTCGCAGACAACCACAGCGCCAGAAGCAACACGCCGATGAAAGATCCGATCCCATCCATGGTCGCCAGCAGGCCAACCCCCTCCGGGCCCAGGAGCAGGCGGTCGCGTCCGATGACAGGAATCATGCTGGTGGACGGCCATGCGAAGATATTGAAGATGACGGTTACGACCAGAACGCCGATGAGCTGCTTGTCATTTCGAACCAGGGCGAGCCCCTCGGCGATCTGCGCCAGCATGGCACCGGGGCCAGCGGTGCGCGGAATGCGCGAGCGAAGGGTCAGGACTGCCCAGAGCGCGGTGCAATACATCATCACGCTCAGGACAAACGCACCTTGAATCCCCGTTCCTGCCAGGAGGAAGCCGCCGAAGGCGGGACCGAGCATGCGGCTTGCCGTGGTGGCGCCGACGTCCAGCGACATCGCGGTGCCCATCTGCTCACGGCCGACGACTTCGCCTATCAAGACACGGCGAACGGGATTGTCGGTGCACCATCCGCACCCGCTGATGAAGCTGGCGAGCGCGAGATGCCAAACCTCCAGCTGTCCTGTGCGGTCCAGAACTGCGAGAACCGCAGAGGTAACGCCCATCATCAGCACGACGATGACGAGCGTTCTACCGCGATCAAAGCGTTCCGCAAACGCGCCAAGAAACACGCCGAACAGACTCATCGGAAGGAGACGAAGCATCGTCATCATCGAAACCAAAAACGCCGAATCGGTACGCTGATAAACGACGATTCCGACAACGACAGTCTCGAGCCAGCGCACGGTCGAGACAATCAGGCCGACATACCACAGACGCCAGAAGTCCGGCGCGCTGATCGCGATCATCCGCCGGAAAGGCGAGTTGCGCACGCGATCGCCTATGTCGATCGCTATCGCGGCACCTCCGCCAGCGCTGCCAAAATGCGGGCCCAGGAGCGGATGCCCTTGTGAAAACTCTTCAGGTCGTACTTCTCGTTCGGCGAATGGATATTGTCGTCATCGAGACCGAAGCCGATCAAGAGGCTGTCGAGGCCGAGCGTGCGCTTGAAATCGGCGACGATCGGGATGGAGGCGCCGGATCCAATCAAAAGCGCCTCCTTGCCCCATTCTTCCGTCAGCGCGCGCCTGGCGGCGGCGAGCGGCTTCATGTTCCAGTCGAGGGCAATGGCGGCCCCGCTGGAGTGCTCGGTGAACACGGCCTTGCAGTCGCCAGGCAAGCGCGCGGTGACAAAGTCGCGGAACGCCTTCTTGATCTTCTGCGGGTCCTGCCCTTCGACCAGGCGGAAAGAGACCTTTGCGGAAGCTTCGGCCGGGATCACGGTTTTCGAGCCCTCGCCGGTGTAGCCGCCGACGATGCCGTTGATGTCGCAGGTCGGACGCGAGGATACCTGCTCGATCAGCAGGCGGTCCTTCTCACCGGCCGGAATCGAGAGCCCGACCGGCTTGAGGAATGACTCGGGCGTCAGGTTCAGATCCTTCAGCTGCGCCAGAATGGCCGGCGGCAGATCCTTCACGCCGTCATAGAAGCCGGGAATGGTGATGCGGCCGTTGTCGTCGAACAGGCCGCCGAGAATGTTGGTCAGCACCCGGATCGGGTTGCGAGCGCCGCCGCCGAACACCCCGGAATGCAGGTCGCGGTTGGCGGCCTTGATGGTGACCTCGTCATACACCAGCCCGCGCAGCGAGGTGGTGATGGCGGGCGTATCGGGATCCCACATGCCGGTGTCGCACACCAGCGCGTAATCGGCCTTCAACTCATGCTTGATCCCCTCGATAAACGGCACGAAGTTTTTCGAGCCGACTTCTTCTTCACCCTCGATCAGGATCGTGACGTCGACCGGCAGCGATCCCGCCACCTTCTTCCAGGCGCGGCACGCCTCGATAAAGGTCATCAGCTGTCCCTTGTCGTCCTCGGCGCCGCGCGCGACGATGATCTTGCGCCCGTCGGCGTGATCGGTAACGGCCGGCTCGAACGGCGGACGATGCCAGAGATTGAGCGGATCGACCGGCTGCACGTCGTAATGACCGTAAAACAGCACATGCGGCCGGCCGGCATTGCCGTTGGCCTTGGCGACAATGGCGGGATGGCCCGCGGTCGGTCGTACCTCGGCCTTGAAGCCGATCGTCTCGATGTCCGTCGCCAGATGATTGGCGGCCTTCTTGCAGTCCTCCGCAAAGGCCGGATCGGCCGAGATCGACTTGATGCGCAACAGATCGAAAAGCCGCGCCAGGCTGTTGTCGAAATCGGCATCGATATGGTCGAGCACCGGCTGCAGCTTTGCGTTGGCCATGACGGTTTCCTTAATTTGGGGCGCTGATGGCAGGTTTTAGCTTGCCTGCTGTCTTAGGCAAGGCGTCCGGCGGATTCAGGATGTGCCAGACGAGGCCAGCGGCCAGCACGACGGTCGCGGCGAGATTGTTGCCCCAGGCCTGCAGGTCGATCGGGAACAGCGGTAGTGCCAGCAACAGCAGGACGCCGGCGAAGGCCAGCAGCGCCCAGGTACCCGCGCGCACGCCTGAGCGCGGGTCGTAGGCGGCCCGGTGGATCAGCACGGTGATCGGGAAGAACAGCCACATGAAGTAATATTGCCGCGCCAGCGGCGAGGCCACTGTCATCAGGCAGAACAGGATCCCCAGCTCCTCCGCGTCCGAGCGCTCGGTCCGCCGCGAGGCCGGCGGCATCACGGCGATGTAGCCGAGGCCGATCGCCAGCGAGACCGCTACCACGATCAGGTTCGCCGTCTTGAAGCTGACATCGACGATGTTCATGTAGCGAGCCGGCTTGCTTGGATCGTCCTGATTGTAATTGACCGGCCGGGTCAGCCGGTGCGTCACCGCGATGATGGATTGATTGACCCAGGACCAATTCTGCTCATCGCGCTGGCCGAAACCTTTCTCGGAGCTGGAGCCGACCATGCCGCGATACCAGGTCTTCAGCTCCGTCACGTTGTGCTCGAAGCCGCGGAACGGCGCCGGGAGCACGACTAGAAGCAGAACGAGGAACACCAGCGTGCTCGCCACCGCCTTCCACTGCCGCCGCCAGACGAGATACGGCAGCACCGCGACCGGAAACACCTTGATGGCGGCCGCAAGCGCGAACATCGAGCCTGCGAACCACGGCCGCGCCTCGCGCAGAAGCCAGAAGCCGTAGAGCATCAGTGCCAGCAGGAGCAGATTGGGTTGGCCGAGGTCGTACATGTCGAAGATGGAGGTGATGGTGACGAAGCTCGGCAGCGCAAAGAGCCACGGACCGGGCGTGCGGCCCGATCCGGTCATCGCGTTCGAGAACTGCGCCGTCATCCACCACGCCACTGCGTTCAGCACCGAGAGGGCGAAATAGAGCGCGACCTTGCCGAACCAGGCGGGCGGCGCCAGCAGCACTGCCGGCAGTGGCGGATAGATGAACTCGAAGTACCCGTTTGGATCGCTCGGATAGAGGTTGAGGCCCTGCAGAACCTGCTGGCCCGCCCAGTACCAGAGCGGATAGTCCTTGGTCTTGCCGTTCCCGAAGATCTCCGGGACGAGCACGTCCGCGGTCAGCAGCAGGACGCAGAAAAGGAACAGCCAATCGAGCGGCGCCCGCAGCGATGGATATCTGAACACGCGCGCCTTTTCGTTTGTCACGGGGCTCTCGGGACCGCGCCGCCTATCGCCGCAACAGCCCGCCGAGGGCGCCGCGCACCAGCGAGCGACCGACAGAGCTGCCCAGCGAACCCGCGACCGATTTACCGACGTCGGCGGCAATTCCTCCGATGACCTTGTTGGTGACCGACCGCGTGACGCTGCGCGCCACGACCTGTCCGGTGGAGAGCCGGCCGCGCTTGACGTTGGTGCCGAATATCGTGGCAACGATCACGCCGATCTTTCCCAAAATTCCTCCGCTTGCGCCGCCGCCCGCATCGCCGCTTGTCGCCGTGCCGGCGATGCGCTTTTGGATCATTTCGTAGGCCGAGTCAGCGTCAACCGCGGTGTCGTATTTGCCCTTCACCGGACTTGCATTCAGGATCGCCCTGCGCTCCTCCGGCGTGATCGGACCGATCCGCGCCGAGGGCGGACGGATCATGACGCGCTCGACGATAGAGGGGGTTCCGCCGCCTTCGAGGAAGGACACCAGCGCCTCACCCTTGCCAAGCTCCATGATGACGCGCGCTGTATCGAGTTTCGGATTGGGCCGGAACGTTTGCGCGGCGGCCTGAACCGACTTCTGGTCGCGCGGAGTGAAGGCGCGCAGCGCATGCTGCACCCGGTTGCCGAGCTGGGCCAATACCTTGTCCGGCACGTCGATAGGATTTTGCGTGACGAAGTAGACGCCGACGCCCTTGGAACGGATCAGGCGCACCACCTGCTCGATCTTGTCGAGCAGCGCCTTCGGCGCCTCATTGAACAGCAGATGGGCCTCGTCGAAGTAGAATACCAGCTTCGGCTTGGGAAGATCGCCGACCTCCGGCAGATCCTCGAACAACTCCGACAGCATCCACAGCAGGAAGGTGGCGTAGAGGCGCGGATTCTGCATCAGCTTGTCCGCGGCCAGAATATTGACGTAACCGCGCCCGTCGCTGTCGGTCTTCATGAAGTCCTTCAGCGAGAGCGCCGGCTCGCCGAAGAATTTTGCGCCGCCCTGGTTCTCCAGCACCAGCAGCTGGCGCTGGATGGTGCCGACGGTGGCCTTGCTGACATTGCCGTAGCTCTGTGCGGCCTGTCGGATATCCTGGAGTTCGTCGACGTCATCGTCCGCCTTCTTGCCACCTGCGGGCACGATGGCATCGAGCAGCGCGCGCAGATCCTTCATGTCGATCAGCATCAGACCTTTTTCATCCGCCACACGGAAGGCGACGTTGAGCACGCCTTCCTGAACATCGTTGAGATCGAGCATGCGCGACAATAATAACGGCCCCATCTCGGTCACGGTGGCACGAACCGGATGCCCCTGCTCGCCGAACACGTCCCAGAACATGGTCGAGAACCGGTCCGGCTCAAAAGCCAGGCCCATTTCGTTCGCACGCTTGGTGATGAAGTCCTTGGCTTCGCCCGTCTCTGCAATGCCGGAGAGGTCGCCCTTGATATCTGCGGCAAATACCGGGACGCCCGCGCGGGCGAACCCTTCCGCCATCACCTGCAGCGTGACGGTCTTGCCGGTGCCGGTCGCGCCCGTGACGAGACCGTGCCGATTGGCAAACCCGAGCGTCAGCCACGCCGGCTGCTCTCCCTTGCCGATAAAGATCTTCTCGGCAGTGTCGGCCAACCTGTTGTCGGACCCAGCCATTACGTCGCCTCTTCACATAGTCTGATAGGGATCACATCCGTTACTCCGGACCATACTTCATCTTGCGATGCGATTGAAACGGGTCGGCCGCACCTTTGAACGGTTCGAAAGGTCGCGCGGAGATCATTCTCGCTTTCCAAGGTGCTCCGAATGCTGCGTTCAGCGCAAATTCGAGCGACGATTCTCCATGAAAGCTGCGATCGATCTTGCATTGTTGCAACACTCCACCGGGATCACCCGCCAAACTTTGCTTGAAATGTGGTCGTCGCTTGTAATTTGCATCGCACGCGATCAAGATTGAAATTCACAACATTGGGTCCAGCACAAGCGGCCTGAGGCGGGGCAAACATGGACGAACTGGTTGGACAGCTGGCCGCCAAGGCCGGCATCGACAGTGCCGTTGCCGAAAAAACCCTCGGTATCATGCTTGGGTTCCTTCGCAGCGAAGGTCCAACCGACAAAGTTCAAGCCTTGATCGATACCATTCCGGGCGCAGAAGCCGCGATCGCAGCTTCTGAGCGCAGCGCCGGCCTTTCCAGGCTGATGGGCGGCGGCCTGATGGCTGTTGGGACCCGGCTAATGGCGCTGGGACTGGGTGTCGCGGACATTCAGAACATCGCGCGTGAACTTTTCAGGTTCGGTCGCGACAAAATCGGAGCGGAACATATGAGCGAGATCATTTCGGGGACGCCGGGCCTCAGTCAGTTCGCCTGAGCCTGCCTCGCGTCAGCATTTGCTCATTGAGTACCATGACATACTCCCTCTCCGAGATTGAAGGTCTCACCGCTTATTCCGCCCTGAAGCTGAAATCGCTGGGGATTCGTACCGCGGAAGCGTTGCTGGAGGCGGCACGGACAGCCAAAGGTCGCAAGGAGCTTGCCGTCAAGACCGGCATCAGCGAGCAGCAATTGCTGGAATGGGCCAATTTCTCCGATCACATGCGGATTCGCGGCATGGGCAAGGCCAAGGTCGAATTGATCCGTGCCGCCGGCGTCACCACGGTACGCGAACTCGGCCTGCGTAACCCGTCGCGTCTGGCGCAGAGCATGAAGGAAATCAACGTCAAGCGTAAGCTCGTGCGCGCCATGCCGTCGGAGAAGTCGGTCGAGCGCCTGATCGAGCAGGCCCGCAAGCTGCCGCCGAAGATCACGTATTGAGACGGCGCCGTAGAGGCGCCCAGATCCCGCTTCCGGGCTCCTTCCCGACCTTGACACCCTGCTGCGGACCGCGCAAAGCGACCGCATGATTGCAACCACGTCCAGATCCACCGGGGTGGCCTCAAAGGCCGGCCGCCTGGACCTGCCGGCGCTGCTGGCACGGCCTTATCCGGCCGTGATGGGCGTACTCAATATAACCCCGGACTCCTTCTCCGATGGCGGCGCTTTCATCGCGCCGGAAACCGCGCTGGCGCAGGCCCGCCGCATGATCGCCGAGGGCGCGGACATCATCGATATCGGGGCCGAGTCGACCCGCCCCTATGGCGGCTCGCAGCCGGTGACGGCCGAAGACGAGATGCGCCGGCTCGAACCGGTGCTGTCCGAGGTCGTCGCACTGGGTATCCCCGTCTCCATCGACACCATGAAGTCGGCCGTCGCGAGGTGGGCGCTGGACCGCGGCGCCGCAATCGCCAACGATGTCTGGGGCCTGCAGCGCGATGACGGCATGGCGCGGTTGATCGCCGAACGCGATGTGCCGATCGTGGTCATGCATAATCGCGACAGCGCTGATCCCGCCATTGACATCATGGCCGACATCGCCGCCTTCTTTGCCCGCTCACTCGACATTGCCGCGAATGCCGGGATCGCTCGGGAAAAAATCCTGCTCGATCCGGGCATCGGCTTTGGCAAGACGTCGGAGCAGAGCATGCAGGCCCTGGCGCGGCTTGGCGACCTGCGCGGCTTCGGCCTGCCCATCCTGGTCGGCGCCTCGCGAAAACGCTTCATCTCGACGGTGGCGCCTTCGGAGCCGCAGCAGCGGCTGGGCGGCTCGATCGCGGCACATCTGATCGCGGCACGGAACGGCGCCACAATCATCCGCGCCCATGACGTGGCGGAAACCGTGCAGGCTTTGCGCGTGGCGGCAGCGATCGGGGAGAAGCAATGACTGACACCATCTTCATCAAGGGGCTCGTCATCCACGCCCGCCACGGCGTGATGGATCACGAGACCGAGGTCGGCCAGCGCTTTGTGATCGACCTCGAACTGTATTCCGACCTTACGGAATCCTCGCGCAGCGATCACCTGTCGGACACCGTCTCTTACGCCAATGTGGTGACGACGGCGATCGCCGCGTTCAAGGACACCAATTACAAGCTCTTGGAGCGTGCCGCCGGCGCGGTGGCGGATGCGATCCTCGTTGTCTTCCCGCGCATCCGCGCCGTCAAGGTCACCGTGCACAAGCCGCACGCGCCGATCGCCGCCATCTTCGAGGACGTCGGCGTGGTGTTGACGCGCGCGCGCCAGCTGCCCTCGAATGGCTAGCTCGGATGGCTAGCGTCCTGATCGCGCTCGGCGGCAATGTTGGCGACGTCCGCGGCACGTTCAGGAAGGCGATCGCCAATATCTGCGGCATGACGCAAAGCGCCCTCGTGGCGCGGTCGTCGGATTACGCGACACCGCCCTGGGGCAACGAGCAGCAACCGCCCTTCGTCAATGCCTGCATCGAGATCGAGACGCGGCTCGATCCGCATGCGCTGCTCGCCACGCTGCAGAAGGTGGAGCGCAAATTCGGCCGCGACCGCGCCCGCGAACGGCATTGGGGGCCGCGCACGCTCGACCTCGACCTGCTCGCCTATGACGACGTCAGCCTCGACCGGCCCGAATTGACCCTGCCGCATCCCCGCCTGTTCGAGCGCGCCTTCGTGCTGGTTCCGCTCGCCGAGATCGCGCCGGACCGCGTCATTGCAGGAGTTCGCGTGCGGGACGCGCTGGCAAAACTCTCGGCCGACGGTATCGAGCGGCTACCGGACCTGCCCGACCCCGCTTAAAAGAACCCAAATCAGCGTTTGGCTTGGCGGTCGCCGCATGGCAATTTCCGGCCCAACCAAAGAACAGTTCTCAGGAAACGATGACCTCTTCCACTGAAGACTTGCGGCTGGCAGCCGACTTTGCACCGGCAACCAAGGACGACTGGCGCAAGCTGGTCGACGGCGTGCTGAAAGGCGCGCCGTTCGAAAAGCTGGTCGGCAAGACCTATGACGGCATCCGGATCGATCCGATCTATAGCCGCGCCAGGGGAGCCGCGCCGATTGCGGGGCGCGCGGCCGCCGCGCCCTGGCAGATCATGCAGCGGATCGATCATCCCGACCCGGCGCAGGCCAATACGCAGGCGGTGCACGACCTGGAAAACGGCGCTACGGGCCTGACGCTGGTGTTTGCCGGCGCCAATGGCGCGCACGGTTTTGGCCTCGATCCATCGCCGGAGGCGGTCGAAAAGATCCTCGACGGCGTCCTCCTCGATGCCGGAATTGCGCTTGACCTGCGGATCGGTCCGCAGTCGCGGATGGTCGCGATCCAAATTGCCGAACTCGTCAAGCGCAAGGGGTTTTCGCCCGCGTCCTGCGACATCCGCTTCGGCCTCGATCCGCTCGGCGCGTGCGCCGCATGGGGGTCGAGCCCCTATGCCTGGGAGGAGATCGTGCCGGCGGTGACCGGCGCTGTTGAGGCTCTCGCCGGCATGGGCTTCAAGAGCCCGATCGTCGCCGCCGATGGTCGCGTGGTGCACGATGCCGGCGGCTCGGAGGTCCAGGAACTTGCCTTCACGCTGGCGTCCGGCGTTGCCTATTTGCGCGCGATCGAGCAATCCGGCGTCGCGCTCGATGCCGCACAGGGCATGATCCATGCCCGCCTCGCCGCCGATGCCGACCAGTTCCTGACCCTGGCAAAATTCCGCGCGATGCGGCTGTTGTGGGCACGCATCGAGCAGGCTTGCGGATTGACGCCGAAGCCGCTGTTCATTGCCGCCGATACGTCGTGGCGCATGCTGACCCAGCGCGATGCCTTCGTGAACATGTTGCGCGCCACCATGGCGACCTTCTCCGCCGGTCTCGGCGGGGCCAACGCCATCACCGTGCTGCCGCATACGCTGGCGCGCGGCCTGCCCGATCCCTTCGCCCGGCGCGTAGCGCGCAACACCCAGCTGGTGTTGCTGGAGGAATCCAACCTGGCGAAAGTCAGCGATCCCGCCGCCGGCTCCGGCGGCATCGAGGCGCTGACGCGCGAGCTCTGCGAGGCGGCCTGGGCGCTGTTCCAGGAAACGGAGAAAGCCGGCGGGCTGTTCGCGGCACTCGAGCAGAACCTCATCCAGCGCAAGGTCGCGGCCACCCGAGCGGCGCGCGAGGTCAACATCGCCAAGCGGCGCGACGTGCTGACCGGCGCCAGCGAATTTCCCAACCTGAAGGAAGCCGATATCGCCGTACTCAAGGCCAGGCCGGTCGTGCTTGCGCCGTATGGCGAGCCCAAATTCAAGTTCGACGCGCTCGCGCCGATGCGGCTTGCCGCTTCCTTCGAGGCGCTGCGCGACAAATCCGATGCGATCCTGAAGAAGACGGGACAGCGCCCAAGAGTCTTCCTCGCCAATCTCGGCACGGCGGCCGACTTCACGGCGCGCGCGACCTTTGCAAAGAGCTTCTTCGAGGCCGGCGGCATCGAGGCGATCGACAACGAGGGATTTTTTGTGTTCGCAGAGCTCGCTCAGGCCTTCAAGGCCTCTGGCGCTGGGATCGCGTGCCTGTGTTCTTCGGACAAGGTCTACGAGGGCAAGGCCGCCGATGCCGCCAAGGCCCTTCAAGCCGCGGGCGCCAAGCATATTTATCTGGCAGGCCGCCCCGGCGAGCAGGAAGGCGCGCTGCGTGGCGCTGGTGTCGGTGAGTTCATCTTTGCCGGTGGCGATGCGCTGCCGGTCTTGCGCGACGCCTATCAGCGGATGGAGTGAGCATGACGGATGCCCAAAAGCCCGTTTTGACAGGCGGCTGCCAGTGCGGCGCCATCCGCTTTGCCGTTACGGCGGCGCCCACGCGCATCAGCATCTGCCATTGCCGGATGTGCCAGAAGGCGACCGGCGCGCCGTTCGCCTCCTTCGCCGACATCGAGCAAGCTGATTTCACCTGGACGCGAGGCAAGCCGGCCACGTTCCAATCCTCCTCGATCGCCCTGCGCGATTTCTGCGCGGCCTGCGGAACGCCACTGGGTTACCGCCTCATCGAAGGACCGAAGATCGAAATCCTGACCGGCAATTTCGACCGGCCGGACCGGGTGATCCCGACCCGGCAGTACGGCACCGAATCCCGCCTCGGCTGGGTCGTCGGCATCGCCAATCTGCCGAGCCAGACCACGATGCAGAATTACGGGGCGGAGAAAATGGCGACCATCGTGAGCCACCAGCATCCCGACCATGACTGAAATGCCGTCCCTGAGGGGCCGGCTGTGCTATAATGGATAGTTATGAGCCGCATACCGAACTTTGCCGATATCGCCTTTGAGAAGGCCGCGCCCCCCTCACCCGCTGGCCAGGCCGAACCTTGGCTGACCCCGGAGGGCATCCCGGTCAAGCCCGTCTATGGCGAGGCGGACCTTGCCGGCATCGATTTCCTCGATACCTGGCCGGGCGTGGCGCCCTATCTGCGCGGCCCCTACCCGACCATGTACGTCAACCAGCCCTGGACGATCCGGCAATATGCCGGTTTCTCCACGGCGGAAGATTCCAACGCCTTCTATCGCCGCAACCTCGCGGCCGGGCAGAAGGGCCTGTCGGTCGCCTTCGATCTTGCCACCCATCGCGGCTATGACAGCGATCATCCGCGCGTCTCCGGCGACGTCGGCATGGCGGGTGTTGCGATCGACTCCATCTACGACATGCGCACGCTGTTTGCCGGCATCCCGCTCGACCAGATGAGCGTGTCGATGACCATGAACGGCGCGGTGCTGCCGATCCTCGCGCTGTTCGTGGTGGCGGCCGAGGAACAGGGCGTGCCGCCGGAAAAACTGTCGGGCACCATTCAGAACGACATTCTGAAAGAGTTCATGGTGCGCAACACCTACATCTATCCGCCCGCGCCCTCGATGCGGATCATCTCCGACATCTTTGCGTACACCTCGCAGCGGATGCCGAAATTCAATTCGATCTCGATTTCCGGCTATCACATGCAGGAAGCGGGCGCGACACAGGACCTCGAGCTTGCCTATACGCTGGCCGACGGCGTCGAATACCTGCGCGCTGGCCTTGCCGCCGGCCTCGACGTCGACCGCTTCGCGCCGCGGCTGTCGTTCTTCTGGGCGATCGGCATGAACTTCTTCATGGAAGTCGCCAAGATGCGCGCGGCGCGGCTGCTCTGGGCGAAGCTCTTGAAACCCTTCAATCCGAAGGACCCGCGCTCGCTGTCGCTGCGCACGCATTGCCAGACGTCCGGCTGGTCGCTGACCGCGCAGGACGTCTTCAACAACGTGATGCGCACCACCATCGAGGCGATGGCGGCGACGCAAGGCCACACCCAGTCGCTGCACACCAACGCGCTCGACGAAGCGCTGGCGCTGCCGACGGACTTTTCTGCCCGCATCGCCCGCAACACACAGCTGTTCCTGCAGCAGGAAAGCGGCACCAACCGCATCATCGATCCCTGGGGCGGCTCCTATTATGTGGAACGGCTGACCCGCGATCTCGCGCAAAAGGCCTGGGGCCACATCCAGGAAGTGGAAGCGCTCGGCGGCATGGCCAAGGCCATCGAGGCCGGCGTGCCGAAACTGCGCATCGAGGAGGCCTCCGCCAAGACGCAGGCCCGCATCGATGCCGGCAAGCAGGCGGTGATCGGCGTCAACAAGTACAAGCCGGTGGATGAAGCGCCGATCGAGATCCTGAAGGTGGAGAATTCCACCGTGCGGCGACTGCAGATCGACAAGCTGAAGCGGCTGAAGGGAGAGCGCAACCAGAAGGACGTCGACCAGGCGCTGGCCGCATTGACCCGCTCGGCCGGCGAAGGCAACGGCAATCTGCTCGCGCTCGCCATTGACGCGGCGCGCGCCAAGGCAACCGTCGGCGAAATTTCCGATGCGATGGAAAAGGTGTTCGGCCGCCATCGTGCCGAGATCAAGTCCATCACCGGCGTCTACAAGCGCGAGGCCTCCGCCATGTCCAACAACAAGGTCGAGAAAGTGCAGGCGCTGATCGACGCGTTTGAAGATGCCGAAGGCCGCCGCCCCCGCATCCTGGTCGCCAAGATCGGCCAGGACGGCCACGACCGCGGCCAGAAGGTCATTGCGTCCGCCTTCGCCGATGTCGGCTTCGACGTCGATATCGGACCGCTGTTTGCCACCGCCGACGAGGCGGCGCGGCAGGCGGTCGAGAACGACGTGCATATCCTCGGCGTCTCCTCGCTCGCGGCGGCCCACCTCACCGCCGTGCCGGAATTGAAGGCGGCGCTGAAGAAGCATGGCCGCGAGGACATCATGATCATCGTCGGCGGCGTGGTGCCGCCGCAGGATTACGATGCGCTTTATGCCGCCGGCGCCGAAGCGATCTTCCCGCCAGGCACGGTCATCGCCGATGCCGCCGAGGAGTTGATCCACAAGCTCAACGCGCGGCTCGGCCACAGCGAGGCGGCGGAGTAATCCTCCGCTTCCATTTGGGGTGCCTCGGTAGTCTTGCCGTGTAGTCTTGCCCAATCTACCACGCTTCCACACACACAGCGCCGCAAGCCCGTAGGCTGGCAGGCGCGTTTGCTATGGCCCAATGTGGCTGCCTGTTTATTTGAAAATATGTATTAGCTAATCAATATTGGATAATCATGATGTTTGGAGTTATGCTTCGACCAGGAGGCGGCATGGCGCGTGTCCCGATTACGGTGATGGGGTTTCGTTGTGACTTGTGTCGGCACGAGTGGATTCCGCGCGGAGGACTGGAGGAAGAGCCGCGCGTTTGTCCTGCTTGTCATCGGGTTGGCTGGAATGAGCCGACCAAAAAACCGCGTACCTCTTATGCCGATTTTTCTTCGAAGATTACCAAAGTGCTCCGTAAGGCCGGGAAGCCGCTTACGTGGACAGAAATACGTACGGCGGCATCACTTCCGCAGGCGTTTCCCAACAATCAATGGGTGCGGCGGATGGAGCAGGATAGTGGACTAACTAGACGGCGAGAAAGTACCGGGATAATCCGTTGGGAATTAAAGGAATCACTCTTTGACCGCCCGCCCGCTAAAACTCCCAAGCAAGTCGGCTCGCGCAAAGGTTGAAAGCAAGTTTCTTTGGAATGAAGCTCGCTCACCGGAACACGCGGACTTCTTTACGTTCGGTTACGAGGGACGTCAGGCTGACGACATCTTCGCATTGTTGAATTCTGCCGGCGTCCAGTGCGTTCTAGACATCCGCTACAATCCGGTCAGCATGTACCGGCCTGAGTTTAGCAAATCGAATCTGCAAGCACGGCTGGCCAAGTTCGGGATCGAATACGTTCATCTGCGTGAGTGGGGGGTGCCGCGCGACGTCCGCGCTCGCGCGATTGATAGCGGCACCCGCGAGACGATTTGGGATTGGTATGACCAAAGCGTGGTTGCGCCAAACTTCAATCGTAACTTGCATCGCTTTTTGAATTTCGGCTATCCTGTTGCCATGATGTGTATGGAGTGCGACCCAACAGAGTGCCATAGGCACCGGATTTTTATCGCGCTGGAAGAACAAGGGTTGCGCGGTTTCGATCTCTAGCAGCGTGGGGGCGCTGCGATGCCGGACTGGATCAAAAGGCGGGTACTGATTGTCGTTCGGACTTACCCATCTCCGGCGAAAAGCACCATTGAGGCGTCCTGCACGGCAGCAATAAGCGAAAACGGCGAATGGATTCGTATGTTCCCCGTTCCCGCGCGCCTTATGGAGCACGATAAGCGTTTCGCAAAATGGCAATGGATTGATGTCAGCCTGTTGAAGGCTCCAAGTGACTCGAGACCTGAGAGCCACAAGATCAACCCCGATACTATCCTGATTGGTGAGACAGTCGGGACCAAGGATGGATGGCGAGCCCGGCGCGATCTAATCAGACCGCTTAAGCGGCCATCCATGTGTCGCATTCAAAAAGAGCGCGATGAACATGACCATCCTACATTGGGTATTTTTCGTCCATTTGAAATTAAGCGCTTGCTGATCCAACCCACGGAGCCAAACTGGACTGACGCTCAGTTGGCAACCCTGTCGCAAGATACGCTGTTTGAGAAGGCGCCAGCACAAACGCTCGAAAAGATACCCTTCGATTTCCGATACGAGTTTCGCTGCGGCGACGTTGATTGTCGCGGGCACACGATGATCTGCACTGATTGGGAGATGGGACAGGCCTACAGGGCTTGGCGGAGGCAATATGGCGATGCATGGGAGGTGAAATTTCGTCAGCGTTTTGAGACTGAGATGGTCCAGAGAAATGATACACATTTTTTCGTCGGGACCGTGCACCAACACCCCGGCAGTTGGATCATTATCGGACTGTTCTACCCACCAAAGCCGAAAGCCGATTTGTTCGACAGTTTATGACAGAACCAAAGCTCCACCATTACGTACCGCAGTTCTATTTGAGACGCTTCACAGACGCGAGCGGCAGACTGTGGGTATGGGACAAGCTGAAGGATACAATCTTTCAGACTAACCCGAAGAATGTAGCTGCGGAAAATAACTTCTATTGGATGTCACAGTTGGCTGACGCGGGTCATGATCCTAACACGCTGGAAAAGCAATTGTCGGCTCTCGAAGCTAATGTTTCTCTTATAACTGACCAATGGCTTTATTGGTTCACCGATTTGGAGTTAGGAAGGCAGATTGATATTCCAGATGCCAACCGCGAGGAAGTTGCGCTGTTTGTAGCTGTTCAATGGCTGAGAACATTGGACCAAAGAGAAATCATTGGAGCGCTGAGCGACATCGATCCTGCCGATTCAAAGGAGCGCGCTCGCCTACATGCCGACGTTATGTGGGATCCGAGTATTTTCGGACAAATTCGAGATCGAGTAAAGAATTCAGTTTGGATTTTCGGACGCAACGAAACGGCAGAGCCATTCATCACCTCTGACAATCCCGTAGCCTTCAAGACGCATGATAACAGGCAGTGGACGCGGGCCGGGGTTCTCGCTCCAGGTGTCTATGCGGTCTATCCGCTATCGCCTGAGATTGTGATGTATTGCCACGATCCTGTTGGCAGATGGGCCAAGGTTTCTAACTTTGCCAACAGTCTGTCTCACATCCCCTTCACCGTCGAATTTGTTGAAAGTGAGAATTGCGGGCAAGTCTTTATGGCGAACAGGTTCGTATTCTCATCGATAAACAAATTCGACAGCGCCAAGGATTTTGCCGACGCTATCGCCACGAACCGGTACGACCCTCGACGAATCCGGCGGCACCGATCCTAAAAGAGACCACCCTAGATCAAAGAAAAGGTCGCCAGATTTCAGATAAGCTTCTCACCTCACCCGTTGGGCCAATGCCTTCGCGAGCGGATTCGTCCACACCGGAATCCGCGACTGGAACAGCATGCGCCACCGCTCGGCATCCCGTGGCTCACTCTCGAGCGCAACCGACCATTCGATAAAGGTGCGGTTGCCGTCGACAATTCGTCTGAGCTGCATCGTGCCGACATAGGTGTCGGGGACACCGCTTGCGGCGTCCCCGCGAACGGAAACGGCAGCGGATCGATGCAGGCATAGCTCAGCAAATGCGCATCGTCAGAATGCACGGCGAGACGCTGGCGCACCCATTCGCCGAGATAGCAGAAGCGCCTGACGGCGCCGACCTCGTCGCCGCGCCGGTCGTCTTCGATCACGCTTTCGCTGACCCCCTCGATATAGGCAGGGTAGTTATTGAAGTCACGGATCAGCGCCCACACGGTTGGCAGCGGATGATCGAGAACGGTGCTGTAATGGGCCGATGTCATTTTCTTCTCCCGTCAATGATCGCAATCATGTCGACGGGCGCTGGCAAAACCCACCCGCTTTCCGAATAGGCCGATGACGCGGCATCGCCTTGCGACCGCAGGGCAAAGCTGCCTAGAATGTCTGCATTACAAGAGCGCCGGGTTCACCGGCGCCGCGGGAGGAATAACATGGTCAAGATTACGCGCCGCGCCTTCGCGGCTTCCACTGCCGCCACGGCCGCTGTTGCAGGACTGGGTCTGAAGCCGGCCTCGGCACAAGCCTATCCCTCGCGTCCGGTGACCGTGATCGTGCCGTGGGGCGCGGGCGGCGGTACCGATGCGACGGCCCGCATCGTTGCGGCCTTGCTGGAAAAGGAGCTCGGCCAGCCCTTCAACGTGGTGAACCGCACCGGCGGCTCCGGCGTGGTCGGCCATTCCGCGATCGCCACCGCAGCGCCCGACGGCTACACGATCGGCATGCTCACGGTGGAAATCTCGATGATGCACTGGCAGGGACTCACCGAACTCAGCCCGAGGAGCTACACGCCGCTGGGGCTGATGAATGAGGATCCGCCCGGCATCCAGGTCTCCTCGACCTCGCCCCACAAGACCGTGAAGGAGCTCGCCGATGCCATCAAGGCCGCTCCCGCTGGCAAGCTGAAGGCTTCCGGCACCGGCCAGGGCGGCATCTGGCATCTTGCGCTCGTCGGCTGGCTGCAGGCGATGGGACTGCCCGCCAACCATGTCGCATGGGTGCCGTCGAATGGCGCGGCGCCCGCGATGCAGGATCTCGCGGCGGGCGGACTCGACCTCACCACCTGCTCGGTGCCCGAGGCACGCGCGATCATCGAAGCCGGCAAGGCGAAGAGCCTGGCAATCATGGCGCCCGCGCGCAATCCGATCTTCCCGGACGTGCCGACGCTGAAGGAAGCGATGGGCATCGACTATGCCACTGGCGCCTGGCGCGGCATCGCTGGTCCAAAGGGTCTGCCTGCCGATGTCGCAACCAAGCTCTCGGCCTCCCTGAAGAAGGTTTACGACTCCAAGGAGTTCAAGGAGTTCATGGCCAATCGCGGCTTCGGAACGGTCTGGGGCGATGCAGCCGAATTCGCTGCTTTCATGGACAAGGGCGATGCCGCAATGGGCGTGGCGATGAAGGCCGCTGGCCTCGCCAAGGCCTGATCGGTCCCGTTTCCTCGAAAGCAGGCGGGGCTCATCCATGCGTCTTCCCGATCGCGTCACGGGACTTTTTCTTGTTGGCCTCGGCGCGGCAGCGGCCTACGGCGGGTGGAAGCTCCCGCCGGTGCCAGGCCAGCCGGTCGGCCCGAACGTATTTCCGCTGGTGATCGGCACGGGCCTCGCGCTTTGCGGGCTCGCGATCGCGTTCGGGATCGGACACTCCTTCGAGGAGGAAGAGGAGATCGTTCCCTATGAGAGCGGCGAGGCACCGGCGCCCGGCGGCAAGCTTTACGGCCTGCGTGCGCTGCTGCCGCCCGCGCTGCTCTTGTTCTACGTCTTCGTTGCCGACCGGCTCGGCTTCGTCCTGACCGCGGCGATCATCGTCTTCGTGACGGCGAGTGCACTGGGCGCTCGCTGGAGGCTTGCGCTTCCACTCGCCGTGCTCGCGCCGATAGTCATCCATCTCATCTTCAGCAAGCTCTTACGCGTGCCGCTGCCGATCGGCCTCCTGCCCATGCCCTGGTGAGACATGCTCGACACCCTGATCCAGGCTTTCAACCTCATCACGACCTGGGAAGTCATCGTCGCGATGCTCGCAGCCTCGGTGTACGGGCTGGTCATCGGGTCGCTGCCCGGCCTCTCCGCCACGATGGCCACCGCCCTGCTCGTGCCCGTCACCTTCTATCTCTCGCCGATCGCCGCGATCGCCACCATCGTGGCGGCTTCCTCGATGGCGATCTTCTCCGGCGACATTCCGGGCGCGCTGCTGCGCATTCCCGGCACCCCGGCTTCGGCAGCCTATGCCGATGAAGCCTACGCCATGACGCGCAAGGGCGAGGCAGAGCTGGCGCTCGGCGCCGGCGTCTGGTTCTCCGCGGTCGGCGGCATCGCGGGCACGCTTTCGCTGATGATCCTGGCGCCGCCCCTCGCCGAGATCGCGCTGTCGTTCTCGACCTTCGAATATTTCTGGCTGGCGCTGCTCGGCCTGATGTGCGCCACGCTGGTGGCGCGCTCCTCCCCGGTGAAGGCCATCGCGGGGATGTTCATCGGTCTCCTCGTCGCGTGCATCGGCATTGAAAATCCCGGCGGCGTCCCGCGCTTCACCTTCGGGGTGACCGATCTCCTCGGCGGCATCGAGCCGATCCCGGCACTCGTCGGCGTGTTTGCCGTGGCGCAGGTGATGCGCGCGATGCTCACGCCTGAGCCGCCGCCGATCCCGCGGCGCAAGTTCCGAAGCATCATGGCAGGGCAATGGGCCCTCACCCTGAAATATCGCTGGCAGATGACGCGCGGGAACATCATCGGAATCATCATCGGCGTGCTGCCGGGCGCCGGAGCCGACATGGCAGCATGGGTCAGCTACGCCATGTCCAAGCGCTTTTCCAAGGAGCCCGAGAAATTCGGCACCGGCCACGTCGAGGGCCTCGTCGAAGCCGGGGCCAGCAATAATGCCAGCATCGCCTCGGGATGGGTGCCTTCGCTGCTGTTCGGCATTCCCGGCGATACGATCGCGGCGATCGCAATCGGCGTGCTCTACATGAAGGGGCTCAATCCCGGACCGACGCTGTTCACGGAAAAGGCGTCGAGCATGTACGCGATCTATTTGATGTTCATCATCGCGAACATCCTGATGATCCCGCTCGGAATCGTGATGATTCGCCTGGCGAGCCATGTGCTGCGCGCGCCGCGCTCCACGGTGATGCCCGTAATCATGCTGTGCTGCGCGGTCGGCTCGTTCGCGATCGGGAACAATCTGTTCGGGGTAGTGACAGTCGCCGCCTTTGGCGTGATCGGCTATTTCATGGAAGCCAACGGCTATCCGGTCGCGGCGATGGTGCTCGGCATCGTGATGGGCACGATGGTGGAGCAGGCGTTCGTCACGTCGCTGATCAAGTCCGATGGTAGCATCCTGCCCTTCTTCGACCGGCCGATATCAGCGATCCTGGCCTCGATGGCGATCGGCGCGTTCATCTGGCCCGTACTGGTCTGGCTGTGGCGGCGGCTAAAACCGAAATCCGCCGCCGCATCAACCCGTTGATGTCAGCCCCCGGGCCTCTCGCCTGCTTGGCCCGGCCGTTGTAAAGCAGGGCATGGTTTCGAATAAGACTCCCCTCAATATCAAGGCCTTGGCCAAGGACCTCCGTTCCGGCCATCGCGCGGCGCTGGCGCGGGCGATCACGCTGATCGAGAGCCGGCGCGCCGACCATCAGGCCTCCGCGCGCGAGTTAGTGCAGGCGCTGCTGCCATCGACCGGCAAGGCGGCGCGGGTCGGCATTACCGGCTCGCCCGGCGTCGGCAAATCCACCACCATCGATGCGCTCGGCATGTACCTGATCGGCCAGGGCCACAAGGTCGCCGTGCTGGCAGTGGATCCCTCGTCGGCGCGCACCGGCGGCTCGATCCTCGGCGACAAGACACGGATGGCGCGGCTGTCGGCCTCCGATCACGCCTTCATCCGCCCCTCGCCTTCCTCTGGCACGCTCGGCGGCGTCGCGGCCAAGACGCGCGAGGCGATGCTGCTCTGCGAGGCGGCCGGCTTCGATGTCGTGCTGGTCGAGACCGTCGGCATCGGCCAATCCGAGACGGCCGTCTACGACATGACCGACTTCTTCCTCGCGCTGATGCTGCCCGGCGCCGGCGACGAGTTGCAGGGCATCAAGAAGGGCCTTGTTGAACTGGCGGACATGATAGCCATCAACAAGGCCGACGGCGACAACGTCAAGCGTGCCAACACGGCGGCGGCGGAATACCGCAGCGCATTGCATATCCTCACCCCGCGCTCGGAGCACTGGCATCCGCCCGTCGTTACCTATTCGGCGCTAACGGGCGCGGGCATCGCCGAACTCTGGCAAAAGGTGCTCGACCATCGCGCAGCCATGAACGCCTCCGGCGAGTTCGCCGCGCGGCGGCGGGAGCAGCAGGTCAAGTGGATGTGGTCGATGCTGGAGAGCCGCATGATGGCGCGGCTGCGCTCGGACGCAGCGATCCGGGCGAAAGTCAAGAAAACCGAAGCCGAGGTCGCCGACGGCAAACTGACGCCGGCTGTCGCGGCCGAACAGATCGCGGAGTGGCTCCGGTGAGCCGGCTGCGCGTCCTCATCACCGGCTTCGGCCCGTTTCCCGGCGCGCCCTATAACCCAACCCAGCCGCTGGTGGCGCGCTTGATGCGCCTGCGCCGCCCGGCGCTGGCCGATGTCGAGCTTGCGAGCCACATCTTTCCCGTGACCTATCACGCGGTCGATCGCGAACTGCCCAAGCTGCTGGCAA
>JAEZEU010000125.1 GCA_023432885.1 Pseudomonadota bacterium
ACATCGACCCGACGCTGACCTTCCGCCGCTCCTGTCGCGAGGGCGTGTGCGGCTCCTGCGCCATGAACATCGATGGACAGAACACGCTGGCCTGCACCAAGTCGATGCACGAGGTCGGCGCTGGCGACGCGGTGAAGGTCAATCCGCTGCCGCACCAGCCGGTCGTGAAAGACCTCGTGCCCGATCTCACCAATTTCTACGCGCAGTATGCCTCGATCGAGCCGTGGCTGAAGACGACCACACCGACGCCGCAGAAGGAGTGGAAGCAGAGCCACGAGGACCGCGAGAAGCTCGACGGCCTGTACGAATGCATCCTGTGCGCCTGCTGCTCGACCTCGTGCCCGAGCTACTGGTGGAACAGCAACCGCTTCCTCGGCCCTGCCGCGCTGTTGCAGGCGAACCGCTGGGTCACCGACTCGCGCGACGAGGCCACCGGCGAGCGGCTCGACAATCTCGAGGATCCGTTCCGCCTCTATCGCTGCCACACCATCATGAACTGCGCCAAGGCGTGCCCGAAGGGTCTCAATCCCTCCGAGGCGATCGCCGAGCTCAAGCTGAGGATGGTCGAGCGGCAGATTTGATGCCGAAAGTTTCGGCCGTGCGGCGACAACACAGTGCCGCACGGAAACTGCTGGCGATTTTCACGCGCTTGGAATCGATCTAAGAGGGATTCCAAACCGGCGCCTGTATCGCGATGCTATGGCTCCCCTTGGGGCACATCCGTGCCGACTTCAGGTGGGAGCATTCATGAGAGCGTTGTTCAAGGTCTCCGCCGTGATCGCGGCGTCGATGTTCGCCGTGCCGGCATTCGCCGATGGCTTCAAGGACTGCACCAAGCTCGACAAGGCTTCCTGGAAGCCGGCGAGCGAGGCGGAGGCCAAGGCCAAGGAAGCCGGCTATGAGGTGCGCCGCTCCAAAATCGAGGGCTCGTGCTACGAGGTGTACGGAGTTAAGCAAGGCAAGCTGTACGAGCTGTTCTACAGCCCCGAAGACCTCAGCCTGAAGAAGACCATCGCCAAGAACTGAGGCCAACCAGGCGGCGCCACCTTGCAGCAGTCATTCCCCGCGTCGCATGACGCATCCACCCGCATGCCGGCGCGTCAGGATGCGCCGGACATGGTCAAGGTTTGGGACTGGCCGCTGCGCGCCTTTCACTGGTCGCTCGCCCTTTTCGTGCTGCTCGCCTGGTTCACGCCAAGCAAATATGACAGCCTGCACCGCTTCGCGGGCTACGCCGTCATGGTCCTGATCGCCTTCCGCCTCGTCTGGGGCGTGTTCGGCACGCGCTTTTCGCGCTTCCACGCCGTCGGGCGGCGGCTGCGGGCAGCGCCTGCCTATCTCGCGGCTGTCCGGCGCGGCAGGACCGGGCGCTATCGCGGCCTCAATCCGGCGGGCGTTGCGATGCTGGTGGCGATGCTGGTGCTGCTGGCGATCTCCACCGTGACCGGGTGGATGTCGACCACGGTGCGCTTCTTCGGCGTGCCCTGGGTGGAGGACACGCACAGCTACGTTTCCGACGCCGTCATGGTACTGGTCGTCGTGCATGTGCTCGGCGTGATTGCGATGTGCGTGCTGCAGAAAGAGAACCTGGTGCGCGCTATGTTCACTGGCTGGAAGCGCCGCCACCGCTGAGTTTCACGCGGGGAACCGTCTGATGCGGCTGGCGTTATCGCCTCATGGCCAAATCCGCTGCAAGGTCTGCACCATCGGCGAAGAAGAAGCCTGCCTCCGCTGCGGCAAAACCGCCTGCGGGACGGTCTGATGTCGTCGAGATCGATGACGAGAACGGTGAGGTCATCGAGCCGCCGCCTCCCGAAGTCATCGAACCCGACCCGGATTTGACTCCGGAAGAACGGGAACAGGCGCGCAAGAGCTATCTCCTGACACGGTTCTGGATCAGCGCGCGCGGCTTCTGGAGCCGCAACGGCGACCGGCTGGCGTGGCCGTTTTCGATCGGGCTCTTCATTCTCATCGTCGGCAATGTCGGCCTGCAATACGGCATCAACGTCTGGAACCGCGCGATCTTCGACGGCATCGAGAGGCGGGATGCCGGGACGGTGTATTTCCTCACGGCCGTGTTCTTTCCGCTGGCGATCGGCAGCGTGCTGGTGGGCGTGGCGCAGGTCTATGCGCGCATGGGCATCCAGCGGCGCTGGCGCGCCTGGCTGACCAATGCCGTGCTGACGCGCTGGCTCGCCAACGGCCGCTACTACCAGCTCAACCTGGTCGGCGGCGACCACAAGAACCCGGAATACCGCATAGCCGAGGACCTGCGCATCGCCACGGACTCGCCGGTGGATTTCATGGCGGGCGTGACGTCCGCCCTTCTGTCGGCGACCACGTTCATCGTCGTGCTCTGGACCATCGGCGGCGCGCTCACTGTGACGATCGGCGGGTCGCAGCTCACCATCCCCGGCTTTCTAGTGATCGCCGCCGTGCTGTATGCAGCCATCGCCTCCGGCGCGATCACGGTGATCGGCCGCCGCTTCGTACAGATATCCGAGGAGAAGAACCAGGCGGAAGCCGAGTTGCGCTACACGCTGACCCGCGTGCGCGAGAACGGCGAGAGCATCGCACTGCTCGGCGGCGAGGAGGAAGAGCGCGGCGGCATCGACCGCAATTTTTCCAACGTGCTGCGGCAATGGGCCCGCCTTGCCGGCCAGCATATGCGCACCACGCTGGTGTCTCAGGGTTCGAGCCTGATTGCGCCCGTGGTGCCGATCCTGCTCTGCGCGCCAAAATTCCTCGACGGCAGCATGTCGCTCGGCCAGGTGATGCAGGCCGCCTCCGCCTTCACCATCGTGCAGACCGCGTTCGGCTGGCTGGTCGACAATTATCCGCGCCTTGCCGACTGGAACGCCTGCGCGCGCCGCATCGCCTCGCTGATGATGTCGCTCGACGGCCTCGAGCGCGCCGAGAAGGGCGACGGCTTCGGCCGCATCAAGCGCGGCGAGACCGCGGGCGAGGCCATGCTCGAGTTGAAGAATTTCTCCGTCTCGCTCGACGACGGCACCGCCGTGGTAGACGAGACCGAGGTCGTGATCGAGCCGGGCGAGCGGCTGCTGGTCGCCGGCGAATCCGGCACCGGCAAGAGCACGCTGGTGCGCGCCATCGCCGGACTCTGGCCATGGGGCGACGGCGCGGTCAATCTGCATGCCGACCGGCGGCTGTTCATGCTGCCGCAAAAGCCCTACGTGCCCTCGGGCACGCTGCGTCGTGCGGTTGCCTATCCCGGCGCGGAGAACGACTGGACCGACGAGCAGGTCGGGGAAGCCCTGCACAAGGTCGGACTCGATCATCTCAAGGAGAAGATCGGGGAGGAGGGGCCGTGGGACCAGACGCTGTCCGGCGGCGAAAAGCAGCGCCTCGCCTTCGCGCGGCTCTTGTTGCACAACCCCGACATTGTCGTGCTGGATGAAGCCACCTCCGCGCTCGACGAGAAGAGCCAGGACAAGATGATGAAGATGGTGACCGACGAGTTGCCGAAGGCCACCCTCGTCAGCGTCGCGCACCGTGTGGAACTGGAAGCCTTTCACAGCCGCAAGATCGTGCTGGAACGCCGCAAGGGCGGCGCCAAGCTCGTCAGCGACGTCGCTCTCATTCCGCGCAAGGGCAAGCGGAGGCTGCTCGGGCGATTCTTGCGGGATCGCAGGAAGCGCGCTGCATAACGGCCGTCGTGCCGTCAAGGCGAGCCCCCAGCGAACGCGCCCCGGGGACGACACTTGTGTTCAAGGTGCGATTGGAGTCCGAACGAAAACCGGCTATGCAGGCCCG
>JAEZEU010000195.1 GCA_023432885.1 Pseudomonadota bacterium
AACGTTAATGTTTTCGCCCAAATAACCGGCTTTTTGTCATTTGCCTTCAGATGGAGAGCCGATTCGGCCTCCCGCAAGGGCTCGCTGAACCTCGCTTGGGCATCCTGCGACTATCAGGCGTCAGGCCGGGACGCGGGCAGGCGGGGGATTTCGCGATGAGATGGATGAACTGGAAGAATGCGGCTGCGCTCTGCATGGCGGCCGCCTGCATCATGCTGGCCGGGCCTGCGCAGGCCGCCAAGCGTGTCGCGCTGGTCATCGGCAACAACGATTACAGATACGTCCCCAAGCTGCAGAAGGCGGTCAACGACGCCCGCACGATGGGCGATACGCTCAAGCAACTCGGCTTTTCGGTGATGGTCGCTGAAAACCAGACCCGCCAGGCTTTCAGCCAGACGCTGCTTGCGTTCGACAAGGCGGTTGAGCCGGGTGATACCGCGTTCTTTTTCTTCGCCGGCCACGGCTTCGAGATCGCCGGCCAGAATTTCCTGCTGCCGACCGACGTGCCTGCCGCGACCGAAGGACAGGAGGAACTGGTCCGTGACTCTTCCATCCTTGCCGACCGCATTGTCGAGCGGTTGCAGAACAAGAAGGCGCGTACCGCGATCCTGGTATTCGATGCCTGCCGCAACAACCCGTTCGAGCGCGCCGGCACGCGCGCGGTTGCCGGCGGCGGCGGGCTCGCGCCGATGACGCAATTGCCGGAAGGGGTGTTCTCGATCTTCTCGGCGGGCCCGCGCCAGACCGCGCTCGATCGCCTTTCCAATGACGATGCCAACCCCAATTCGGTCTTCACCCGCACCTTCGCGAAGGAGTTGACGCAGCCCGGCGTCAACCTCGTGCAGGTCGCCCAGCGCACGCGCCGCGCGGTCAGCGAGATGGCAGAAACCATCCGTCACAAGCAGGTGCCTGTCTATTTCGACCAGATGGTCGACGACGTTTTCCTCAACGGCACCGTGAAGTCCGAGCCGCAGCCCGCGATGGCCGAAAAGCCGGCCGAGTCGGCGCAGCAGGTCGCAGCGCTGACGCAGGTGCAGCGCCTTTCACCATCGAACGACTCCGTCAATGCGCCGATCGCGGCCTTCTCGCGCCACAATGGCGGCTGGACGGTGGTGTTCTCGATCGCCGATCCAGCGCTCGGCATTTCCTGGCGGCTGGGCGATGGCGGCCAATTCCGCGAGACCGGTTTCATCGATACGCTCGACCCGCGCACCCGCAAGCGCATGCCCAATCCCTGCATCGAATTGCCCGCCGACCAGCAGGCAACCACTATCCAGGTGCGCTACGTCGATGCATCGGGCGAGACGCAGGGCCCGTTCCCGATCCGCTTCGATCCCGAGGCAGCGCTGCTGCGCGACCAGCGCAAGATCCTCGACATGACCGCGACGAGCTGGCTGTCGTTCCGCGACTACAACGGGCTGCTCGTCTATTACACGCACCTGATGTCCTATCGCTGCGCGATACGCGAGGCGCGTATCGGCATCGACAGCGCGGTGCCGGACAAGGTGCTGAAGATGCCGCCCTGCGATCCCAGGGATCCCAGCGTCATTCCGCACGACGCCAACCCGTATTTGAAGCTCGCACCCGCGACGAAATCGGTCTCGGTGGAGTTGACCTATCGCGACGGCAGCGTGTCGGAGATCAAGACGTTCCGGCGTTGACGCCGCGGAAGCGCGCCCGCGGCGCAGCTTGCGCAGCAAGGGTAGCCGGGTCGTCGCTGTCGCCCCTCGCAATGAAGGCGTATGCTGCGGTCGGGAGGTGGCCATGGGTCATTCGATGAGGGTTCGCTGTTGCATCGTCGGCGGCGGGCCGGCGGGCATGATGCTCGGCTACCTGCTCGGCCGCGCCGGCATCGATGTGGTGGTGCTGGAGAAGCACGCTGATTTCTTCCGCGATTTCCGCGGCGATACCGTGCATCCCTCCACGCTGCAGGTGATGGACGAACTCGGCCTGATCGACGGCTTCCTGCGGCTGCCGCATCAGCAACTGCAGCACCTGCAGGGCCTGTTCGGAGGCACGACGATACGGCTTGCCGATCTCAGCCGGCTCCCGGTCAAATACCCCTTCATCGCCTTCATGCCGCAATGGGATTTTCTCAACTTCCTGCGCCAGGCGGGGGAGCGATTTCCATCACTGAAGGTGATGATGGGCACCGAGGCGGTCGACCTGATTCGCGAAGGAGGGCGCATCGCCGGCGTGCGCGCGAATACGCCGGATGGCATGATCGACATTGCCGCAGATCTGACGGTTGCCTGCGACGGCCGTCACTCCACGGTGCGTGAGCGCGCAGGCCTGAAGGTGGAGGACATCGGCGCGCCGATGGATGTGCTGTGGTTTCGCGCCGGCAAGGACCCCAACGAGGCCGAGTCCGTATTTGCCCGCGTCGATCCGGGCAAGATGATGGTGACCTTCGATCGCGGGGATTACTGGCAATGCGCCTACGTGATCCCGAAAGGCGGATACGAGGCGGTGAAGGCGAGGGGACTGCCGGCCCTGCTCGACGACGTCGTGCGGATGGCCCCGGTGCTGCAATCCGGTGTATCCGATGTCAGGAGCTGGGACGACATCAAGCTGCTGACGGTCGCAATCAACCGGCTGAAGAAATGGTCGTTGCCCGGGGCTGCTCTGCATCGGAGATGCCGCGCATGCGATGTCGCCGATCGGCGGCGTCGGCGTCAATCTCGCCGTGCAGGACGCGGTCGCCACGGCAAATCTTCTTGCGGCCAGGCTGAAGTCGGGTGCGCCGACCGAGGCCGAACTCGACGCGGTGCAGGCGCGGCGCGCGTTTCCGGTGAAGCTGACGCAGCGCATGCAGGTGGTGGCACAGAACAATGTCGTCAGCCTGGCGCTGAATCCAAGGGGGGAGCCGCTGAAGCCGCCGCTGCTCATGCGGGTAATCACCGCGGTGCCCTGGCTGCAGGGTCTCACCGCGCGCTTCATCGGGATCGGCGTGCGTCCCGAGCATGTGCATTCGCCTGTGGCAGGCGGCCAGCAGCATTGATCCGGAAAAGCGTGCAGCGGTTTTCCGAGAAGATCATGCTCGAACAAGGCGCTAGTTAAAGCGCGATGTGAATCATCCTGAAATCACGCGCTTCAAAGCGTCGCGCTAAGTTTAGGCCATCACAGAGAACCCGCCATCGACGGGAATCGCGGTACCCGTGACGAAATTCGACGCTGGCGAGGCGAGAAAGACCGCGATCCCTGCGAAATCGTCGATTTCACCCCAGCGTCCCGCCGGCGTTCGGGCCAGTACCCGCTCGTGCAATCCGTCGACCTGCTGGCGGGCGCCCCTCGTCAGGTCCGTGTCGATCCAGCCCGGCAGGATGGCGTTGACCTGGATGTTGTCGGGCGCCCAGGCGCAGGCGCAGGAGCGCGAGAACTGCACGATGCCGCCCTTGCTCGCGGCATAGGCCGGCGCGTAGCTGCCGGCAAAGATCGACATCATCGATCCGATGTTGATGACCTTGCCGCGCCCCGTGGCCTTCAGCGCCGGATAGGCCGCCTTCGAGCACAGGAACGCGCTGGTGAGGTTGGTATCCATCACCGTCTTCCACTCGTCGAGCTCCAATAGGTGCGTCGGCTTGCGGATGCTGGTGCCGGCATTATTGACGAGGATGTCGATCCGGCCGAGCTCCTTTTCAACCCGATCGATCATGGCGGCCACGGCGGCCTTGTCCGTGACGTCGGCTGCGACCGCGATGGCCCTCACGCCGCACTTGCGCAGATCCTCGACTGCTGTCGCCGACTTCGCCTCGTTGCGCCCGACCACCGCGATATCGGCGCCTGCATCCGCCAGCCCCCGCGCCAGGCCCAGACCGATGCCGCCATTGCCGCCGGTCACGATTGCGACCTTGCCCGAGAGATCGAAGAGTTTTGTCGTCATCTGCTGCCTTCCTGTTTCACCGTTATGTTCGTGCAGAAGCGCGAAGCGCGTCATCGCGCCAGGTGTCCCGGGCATCCACGCCGTCTTGTCAATTCAAGCAAGACGTGGATGGCCGGGACAAGCCCGGCAATGACGACAGATCAGCGCTTGCCCTGCCAGATCAGGATCAGTCCGACTGCAGAGAGCAGGGCGCCATATTCCGCCCATTGCAGACTGCCAATCATGAAGCTCGATGCTGGCCAGGCGATCACGCCGGTGCCCTGGCCGATCCAGAGCAGCCCGATCGCAAGCGCAACAAGTCCGAGGGACAAGAGCAGCTTGCGCATCAGCATTCACTCTCTTTTGCCGGCCGGACCCTGGCCCTTTCCTGCCGGAAACGGAGGGCGGCCTGCAGTAGTCTGAAATCGAATACGATGCGGCGCGGGCCGGCAAGGCACGTGATCCGTCGGCCGCGGACGGCTGAATGCTGATGAGCAACAAAAAAGCCCCGGCCAGGGCCGGGGCTTTCATGTCTCTCAAGTCTCGGAGAAATCAGTATTTCGCGACGACCGGGCCAGTCCAGTTGAAGCGATAGACCAGCGAGGTCGAAATCGTCTGGGTCCAGGCGTTGAACCGAAGGCTGTTACCAACGAGGAGGTTGGTGCCGTCGATCACCTCATCGACGGTCTTGCGG
>JAEZEU010000257.1 GCA_023432885.1 Pseudomonadota bacterium
GCAGGCGCCCGGCCAATATCCCTATGTGCCCAACATGACCGCCGAAAGCGCGGTGGCCATCGCAGGCGGCTTCTCGCCGCGCGCGCGCAAGGACCGCGTCACCATCACGCACACCGGCGCCTCCGGAGCCTCGCGCGAAATCGTGCCGCCGGGTACGCCGATCAGCCCCGGCGACACCGTGCTCGTCGGCGAGCGCTGGTTCTGACCATGCCTGACGTCGAAGGTCAGCCGCTACGCATCCTGCACGCGACGCGCGCGCCCGTCGGCGGCATCATCAGACACATCCTGGATCTCGCCAATGGCCAGGCCGAGCGCGGCCATCACGTAGGAATCATCGCCGACAGCCTGACCGGCGGCGAACGCGCGGACCAGGCGCTGGCCGAGATCGCACCGCGCATGAAACTCGGCGTCTATCGCATTGCCATCAGGCGCGAACCATCCCTGCTCGACTTCGTCACCTGGGTGCGGTTCATGGGCATGGTCCGCCGGCTCAAGCCGGACGTGCTGCACGGCCATGGCGCCAAGGCCGGCGCTTTTCTGCGCATGCGCCGCGGCTCGAAGGATTCGATCCGGGTCTACACACCGCATGGCGGCTCGCTGCATTATCCGCTCTCGACCATCAAGGGCCAGCTCTACAGCCGGCTCGAGCGCATGCTGATGAACAATACCGAGCTGTTCCTGTTCGAAAGCGCGTTCGCCCGCGGTACCTACGAGCGCATGATCGGCACGCCCAGCGCGCTGGTCCATACCGTCTTCAACGGCGTCACCTCCGGGGAGTTCGATCCGATTGCCAAGGCGGACGATGCGAGCGACGTCGCCTATGTCGGGGAGTTCAGGCATATCAAGGGGGCCGATCTGCTGATCGATGCCGTGGCGCGGCTGCGCGCGGACGGCAAGAGCGTGACGCTGACGCTCGGCGGCGACGGCGAGGAGATGGACCGCCTGAAAGCGCAGGTGGCGCGGCTGCGCCTGGGCGATGCCGTACGTTTCATCGGGCATGTGAAAGCGCGCTACGGCTTCTCCAAGGGCGCGCTGCTGGTCGTGCCCTCCCGCGGCGATTCCATGCCCTATGTCGTGATCGAGGCCGCCGCCGCAGGTATTCCGATGATAGCGGCCAGGGTCGGCGGCATTCCGGAGATATTCGGCCCCGACCATGCCGATGCCCTGTTCGCGCCCAGCGCCCCCGGCGCGATGGCCGACGCCATCAAGGGCGCGCTCGACGATATGACGGCGGCGCAGGCCCGCGCCGGATCGCTGCGCGAGCGCATCTTCCTGCACTTCTCCCAGAAGGCCATGGTAGAGGGCGTGCTGGCCGGTTACCGCGACGCGTTTGCCAAGCGTCGATAGCAGAATCCAGCGGTTTCGCTCCCGCATCTCGCAACGACACGGAGTCGGCGGACGCGAGATAACATCCGTTCAGCACGAACCTCGTCGGGGAAAGAAGTCATCGTCGCCGGCCGCTACGGCTGACAAACCGGCTCAACAGCGCAGAATTCACGATTGAAATGAACGAGCGGTCTCCCGCCCGGCTGAAGCCGGACGTTCTTGACCTCGCAAAAAAACACGGAGTGCTTTCCGACCACCATCTCCCGAATGACTTCGCAATCGAGAACCGCGAGTGCATCGACGAGAGCGGGGACACCGCTTGCCATTTCAATCCAGTTTTTCTCGTCGAACCTTTCCGGGCCCTTTACCTTGGACGACGAAAACAACTCTGCAAGACCCATGTGATAGTCCGACAGAACGTTGACGCTCACGCGCCTGGTTGCGCTCATTATGCCATGAGCCCCGGCGTCGCGGTTTACGCATGCGATGAGCGAAGGCGGATCCATGGTCAACGAACAGACGGCAGTCATGGTCAGTCCATGCCATTCACCGTTGCTGTTCGTCGCTACAATGCATACGCCTCCGGCGAGAAGCCGCATGCTTTCCTTGAACACGTCGGACGAAATCGGTGTCTCGGTGATCACGCCGCTTTCCTTGCGAACTGTTCGATCGGCAACTGGCGGAATAAGCTGCACGCGACGCCGGCTATTCCAGGCAGGAATTCCGCAAGTCGTAGTTCGACGTCCCAGATCCAAATGTCACGCGAACGGTGCCGCTCGAGGGTTCTCGCCGAGGTCGCCCGTCAATCTGAACTGGCCCATCAAATTGGAGACCGTGTCGAAATCGATGACTGCATGGTGACACGCCGTATTGATGTCGCGGAATGCGCGGTAGACCGCGTTGCCCTCGTAGAGACCGTGAGCGCCCGCCGCGGCGAAGAGACGTTCGATCGCCCGGCGACTCAGCTCCACCACATATGCGGCGTCCCAGCGCATCTGGATGCGATCCTGCGCCGACATCGGAGCTTGATCGATCGCCATCAGGGCATCGAAGCGATCGCACATATCCTCGAGCAGCCGTCGCGCCGCCGCGACTTCCGCGGTGGATTCGGCGACACGCTTTTGCATGATGGGGTTCTTGGCCTTGACGACGCCATACGGCGTCGTGCGCGTGGACGTCGCCTCCACGAAAGCCTTCAGTCCGGCTTCAGCCATGCCGAGGACAGAGCCCGACAGCATGGCCGGCAGGCCGGAATAGACTGAAAGCCGGTAGGTCGGCGCCTTCGCATGCGGGCTGAGACCAAGGAAGGTCGGGTGCGTCGGCACCACGCGATGCTCAGGCAGGAACGCATTGGTCACGACAAGATCCTTCGATCCCGTCCCCCGCATTCCCAGGGTATGCCAAGTGTCATCGAGTATGACATCGGCGCGTGGAACCATGACGTGGTGGATGATGTAGTCGTCGGGTCCGGGATTGGCGACTTTGGTCCCGAGGATGAACCAGGGAGAATGATCGCAGCCGCTGCCGAACTGCCATCGGCCCGTGAGACGCCAGCCCCCTTCCACTCGCTCGATCACGCCTTGAGGCGCCAACGAGCCGGCAACGAGATTGTCAGCGTCACCTTCGTAGACTTCTCGCTGACATTCTTCAGGGAATCTGCCGATGATGTAGTCGTGAGCGACACAGACCATCAACACCCAGCTTGCTGCCGAGCATACCTTGCCGATCTCCGCGCAAGCCCAGATGTGAGCACTCGGCGAGAGTTCAAATCCGCCGAACTGTTTTGGCGTGATCATGCGCGCCAGACCCGATTCCCGGAGAGCATTGGCGGCATCATCGCTCAAGCGACGCAGCTTATCGCTTTCGTGCGTAGTGGCAGCGAGCCGGGGAAGAATGGAGCGTACCGCATTCTTGTAATCGAAGTCAGAGGCGATCGCGCCTTCCGAGTGAGCTTTGCCTAGTGCGACGGCGCTATTCATTCCACATCTCCTTAATCACCACGGCCGAGACTGTCCTCGCTCGTTCCGCTATGTCTTCGCAGACTGGCCTCTTCGGCCGCTCGTTCGAAATATCCGGCACCGACGGCGTTCATCGCGTCGTCGAGATACCCGATCTGCGCGTTCGTCTCAGACAACACTTCGACGATCGACGCCTGCCAGCGACTGATTTGCTCGCAGATGTCGGAGGCCCTGTCGAAGCGTGTATCCATCGCAGCACGATGTCGCTCGGCTTGTACTAAGTCAAATTCATAGTTATAATTCTTTGTATGAGCCACGCTAATAACCCTCTCGACCTCAACCTGCTGCGTGTCTTCTTTGCGATTTGGGATCTTCGCAGCCTCACTGCGGCGGGCGAGCGCCTCGGCCTGACCCAGCCGGCCATCAGCCATGCCCTGCGGCGATTGAGGGAGCGGTTCGGCGATCCGCTGTTCGTCAGAGTGGCCAACCGCATGCTTCCGACGGATGCCGCCGTCCGCTTGCACGAACCGCTCGATCAGGCCTTCGAACTGCTGAACCGCACCTTGCAGAGCGGCGTCGTATTCGATCCGCGCGTGACCGAGCGAACCTTCAGGGTGGCGATGTCTGATATAGCCGAGGTCTACCTTTTGCCTCGGCTCATAACCGAACTGTCGCGCATCTCGCCGTTCATCCGCGTCCACATCGTCCCTCTGTTCCCGGACAGCCTGGTGAGTTCGATGCGCTCGGGCGAGATCGACCTCGCGATTGGTGCGGTCAGCATATCCGACAAGGATGTTGCCAGCATCGATATTGTCAATGATCGATACATTTGCCTGGTGCGCGCAAATCATCCAATCGCAAAGACCAGACTTACGCGTTCGAATTTTTCAAAACTGCGCTTCTTTTTCGCGAGAACGACGTCCACGGTCCACCAGTTGGCCGAGCAATGGCTGGCGGACGAAGCGGCCCGGCCGCAGATCGCGGTTCGCGGACATTTCACCGCGGCGCCGGAAATCGTACGCCATTCAGATCTGGCGGCGATTTTTCCAAGGATGCTGGCTTTGGACCTGCACCGTGCCAAGGATTTCCGGCTGCTGGATCTTCCGTTCGAGTTGCCCCCGATGGAAGTCAAGGTGCTCAGTCATTCTCGTTTTGCCAACGACACCGGCATCAAGTGGATGTGTCAGACGACAGCGTCAATTTTGAGCAAAGTCACTGACGGCGCGCGCGCGAAGACGGATGGCCGGTAGGCCATCAGCCCACCGGCGCCGTTGAAGCTTGGCGCTCTCACTTCCGCGGATCGAAACGGGTGGAGAAGGCCGCGGCAGGGACCGTGTCCAGATAACCACCGCCCATGACATCGTTGGCCAGTCCGGCGAAACGCCGCAGAGCCTCGATCGCGGCCTCGTTCCACGTCGTGGTGTAATCCGCGATCACACGCTCGCGCAGGAGCGCAATGGCGGCGGGTTCGAGCCCATATTTCATGCCGTAAGCCTCAAAGACCTCCGGATGGGTCTTCACGTATTCGATTGCTTCGAGCCAGGCCCGCGTAAAGTTTGTCAGCGCTTCCGGCTGGGCCTTCATGAAGTCGTCGTTCGTCGAGTAGCCGATCCAGAGAAAGTCGTCGCCCGTGCCGGCCTTGTACGCGTCGGCGAGATTGCCGATCGACCTGTACTTGCCGGACCCCTCGAGCTTGGCCGCGAGCGGGTCAAACATCACGGCAGCGTCAATCTCGCCCTTGTCGAGTAAGGCGGGGAGCAAGCCCGGCCCGGCAAATTGCAGGTCGCCTGTCTTACCCGGATCGAAGCCGTGGAATTTTGACGCGATCACCCGAAACAGCACGGTCGCGGTGCCGGCTGCTCCTGCGAAGGAGCCGACCTTCTTGCCTTTGAGGTCGGCAATACTCTTGATCGGTGAGCCGACTGGCACAATGACGTCGACCGTCACGCCGCGCCCGACGGGGAATATCATCGTGACCGGAAAGCCTTTGCCCCGAAACTGGGCAATGGCGGTCCAGCCTCCGAAGCCGACATCGACATCTTTGCCGCGGATGGCGGTGAAGAGTCCGTCGAGGGTCGGATAAGCACGGTACTCGGCCGCAATGCCGTATTTTTTGTCTATCCCCTGGTCGATCATGACCCGCGACCCGATCTCGTTGAGGGACTGCGCAAGATCCCCGATCCGAACCTTGACCTGGGCAGTGGCGGCACCGCACGTGGCGAGCGTGATGGCGGCGAAGATACCAAGACGGAACAGCATACTCTCTCCTGGATGTTTTAAAGCTTCAGATGTTCATTCGGGCGGCGGCGTGCCGGTCAAGATCATCGACCAGGCTCGGCTCAGTTACGGGTGTTGCGGGCGGGACAGCCTCGCGGCCGATTTCATCGCCGAACGCTTTGATGACGTCCCGGCTGAGCTGGAAGATGGCGGGATCGTCATAGCTTCGCGGCCGGGCGATCGGGACACGCATTTCGTGCCGGAACGCGCCCCCTGACATCACGAGGATCCGGTCAGCCAGAAAGCAGGCCTCATAAGCGTTGTGCGTGACGAAGACGATCGTCTTGCGCGTCTCTCCCCAGATCGACAGCAGATCGGAGCGGATGCGGCGCGCTGTGATCTCGTCGAGCCCCGAGAAGGGCTCGTCCATCAGAAGAATGCCGGGCTCCACGCACAACGCCCGCACGAGAGCGAGGCGCTGGGCCATGCCTCCCGAGATCTGGTGCGGATAGTAGTCGCGATATTCCGACAGGCCCGTCATCTCGAGATAGCGGGATTTTAGCTCGCTCCACCGTGAGGTCGGCACCCGGCAGCTGGCCAGCGCAAAATCGAGGTTTGCCTCCGCGGTGAGCCATGGCAGCAGGCGCGGCTCCTGAAACAGGTAGCCGACGCGGCCGCCACTCACGGAAGCCTGCCCTTCGTAGACCTTGTCCAGCCCGGCGAGGACATTGAGCAAAGTCGATTTGCCGCATCCCGACGGTCCAAGGATGCACAGGAATTCTCCTGCGCCGACGGCCAGATCGAGATCCTTCAGCACGGCACGGGACGTGCCGTCGCGGCCCCTGAAAGTCTTCCGGAGCGAGCTGACTTCAATGACGGAATTCATACCGCTACCTGTGGGCGCCACGCAAAGACACGCCGTTCGATCGGTTTCAGGATGAGAAGCTCGATGAGGAGCATGATGATGGTGAAGAGGAGCGTCCAGGCGAGGACCTGGCGCATATCGGCGAGCTGATACCAGTAGAACAGCTTGAAGCCGACACCATTCGGACGGCCGATCAATTCCACCAGAACCGTGATCTTCCAGATGATGCCGAGCCCGAAGCGGGCGGAGGCCATCACGTAGGGGAAGATCTGCGGCATGAGCACGCGGCGCACAATGGCCGGGCGCGTGGCCTCGAACACCCGGGCCATCGCGACAAGCTTGGTATCGACGTTCTTCACGCCCTCCCAGATGTTGATTGTGATCGAGGGAGCGGCGGTGACGGCGATGGCGATGATGGCGGCGCCCTCGTTCAGTCCGAACCACATGAAGGCCATGATGGCATAGCAGAGACTCGGGACCGTAAGCCCGATCATCACCCACACGTCGAGCACGGCCTCGGCGCGCCGGTTGAGCCCCATCAAGACACCGACTGGAACGCCGAGTATCAGCGCGAGCAGGAGCCCTGCAACAACGCGCAACATCGTCATGGCAAGATCGGTCCACACGTCGCCGCCCGCGATCTCGCCCCACAGGGTGCGCGCGGTCTCGATCGGACCCGGGAAGATTTCGGGTGGCAGCGTCAGGGACAGCACTCCCCAGACAATCACCGCCGCCACCATGGAGAGCAACTTAAGCATGGCCTTGAACCTGCATCACCTGCGCTGCCGGAAGGGTGAGGCCCGCACGAGCCGCGCAGCGGCGCGCCACCTGCTCGGCCTCCAAGAGAAGAGCATTCTCGTCGACAGTCAGAACCCTGCGATCTCGCATGACCACTTGCCCATCGATTACGGAATCCCGGACGTCGCCGCCGCGCGCGCTGTAGACGAGCGCCTTCTCCGGATCGAAGAGCGGCGCGAGATGGGGCTGCCTTGCCTCCACCGTGATCAGGTCGGCTCGCTTTCCGACCTCGATGGATCCCGTCTCGGGGCGCCCGATCGCCCGTGCGCCTTCTGCCGTCGCCATTCGCAGCGCGCGCGCAGCGGTGAGCGCGCGCGGATCGTTCGCAGCTGTCTTGGCGGTCGCGCAGGCGTATTTCATGCTCTCGAAAAGATCCTGCCCGCAATTGGCCGCTGCGCCATTGGTTGCGAGGCCGCAGGTGACGCCGGCCGTCAGGAAATCTCTGATCGGCGGGAACCCGGTACCCCAGAAGAGTCGCGTCGGAGGGTCGAAAAGAACAGCGGTGCCGCTCGCAGCCAGGAACTCGATTTCGCGGGCTGAGACGTCCGAGCAGGCAACGGCCTGCACGTCAGGGCCGAGGCAGCCGACCTCCTCGAGCAACTCGACTTGCCGAATGCTGCGACCGAAGTGGCGAGCGATCATCTGGTTGAATTCGGGCGACTCGGCCACGTGCATGTGCAGTGAGAGGCCGTTATCACTCGCAATCCGGCGCGTTTCCCGGAACCCGCGCTCGTCCAAGACCCAGGGCAGAAGCGGACCAATGGACAGGCGCAGGCGACCGCCCTCGGCGCCATGCCAGCGTCCGGCGAGGCGCCCGACCCGCTCCGCCTGCTCTTCCGCGGTCTCGCAGAACCGCGGGTCGAAATGACGCGCCTCGGTGGCGCGTGCGACGGCGCCCCGAATTCCGCTGTCACGAAGCGCGCGGAACGCCGCGTCCTCGATATCCGCGGCAGCCTGGGGCGGCATGAAGATGTTTTCGACCAGGCTCGTGTTGCCGTTCTTGATGTTCTCGATGCAGCCGAGCAGTTCCGCGACGTAGAGCGCCTCCTCGTCCATTGCCGCCATCATCGGCATCAGGAGATCGAGCCAATCCAGGAGGCGCCGCTCCGGACCGATCGTGCGGCCGAACACCATGCAGAGATGGGTATGGGCATTGACAAGCCCTGGGAGCACGATCCTGCCGGTGGCATCGATGACCAGATCGCAATTCGGCACGGGATCAGCAGTACAACGCTCAACGGAGACGATGTCGCGCCCCTCGACCACTACCCGGCCATTCTCGATGACGCGGCCCGCCCGATCCATCGTGAGCACGAGCCCGTGCTCGATCGCGATGCGCGTCATCGGGAACACCAGAGCCTCACGGCAGCACCCTGGAACTCACAGCGAGGTCGCTGGTCCAATCATCGGACGGGTCGATCAGAGCGACAAGCCTGGAGAGCATCGTGATACCCGCTAGCGCGCCAACTCTGACGTTCACAGACTGCCTACTGTGTCGAAATGAAAACCCATCTCTTGGATTGATGCCCGGCCTCATTAACTAAGTCAAATTCATGGTAAGAATTAATTGCATGAATGCGACTAATGAAAGTCGTCCGTCTGCTGCCTTTTTTCGACCCTTCTGCATTCGATCAAGACAAGGAGGCGACATCGCTGTCGAGAGTTCCAGGCTTTACTGGCCAGGACAGCGACACCCAGCCGCAGCTCCTCGACGTCGATGCCCGCGGCCTGCGTAGCGGAACTTGAGCTGCGCCAAAGGGGGCGCTCATTGCCGGTTAGCCGACCGTTAACCGTTATTTACCACTGTAACTGTTTGTTCGAATTTGTCCCGTAAGTCCACCCAGTGGGCAATTCCGCTGCGGCACGCACATGCTTACGTGCCGCTCAAGAACGGATGTGGACAACGTGGAACCGATTAACGCACGCTCGATGCTGAACGCCGCGGCCAGCGCCGCCGTCACCATGGACGCCTCCGGACCGGCGCGGGTCGAGCGGCGGCGCCGCCTGTCGACGGCAGCGCTCGCGGTCGCCAACCAGAAGGTTCGCAAGGCCTATTCGCCGATCGTGATTGCCGGCGTGGTGCGCCTCGCCGACTTCCTGCTGATCTCGACGATCGGAATTTCTCTCTACCTCTCCTACGCAGCTCCGCTCAGCGGTTTCTATTGGCAATACATCGCTGCCATTTTCGGCATGGCGGCGGCCGCGGTCATCTTCTTCCAGGCCGCGGACATGTACGAAGTGCAGGTATTCCGAGGCCAGCTCCGCCAGATGACGCGGATGATCTCGGCCTGGGCATTCGTGTTCCTGCTGTTCATCGGCGCCTCCTTCTTCGCCAAGCTCGGCGACGAGGTGTCCCGGCTGTGGCTTGCCGGCTTCTTCCTGATCGGTCTCGCCGTGCTGATCGGCGAACGGCTGATCCTGCGCAGGCTGGTGCGCAGCTGGGCCCGCGACGGCCGACTCGACCGCCGCACGGTCATCGTCGGCTCCGACAGCAATGGCGAGCAGCTGGTCGAGGCGCTCAACAAGCAGGACGATTCCGACATCCACGTTCTCGGCGTGTTCGACGACCGCAACGACACGAGGGCGCTCGAGACCTGCGCAGGCAGCCCGAAGCTCGGCAAGGTCGACGACATCGTCGAATTCGCCCGCCGCACCCGCGTCGATCTGGTGCTGTTCGCGCTGCCGATCTCGGCCGAGACGCGCATCCTGGAAATGCTGAAGAAGCTGTGGGTGCTGCCGGTCGACATCCGCCTCTCCGCCCACACCAACAAGCTGCGCTTCCGCCCGCGCTCCTACTCCTATCTCGGCGAGGTGCCCACTCTCGATGTGTTCGAGGCGCCGATCACCGACTGGGACCTGGTGATGAAATGGCTGTTCGACCGCGTGGTCGGTGGCGTCTGTCTGTTGCTGGCGCTGCCGGTGATGGCGCTGGTTGCGCTCGCGATCAAGCTCGACAGCCCCGGCCCGGTACTGTTCCGGCAGAAGCGCTTCGGCTTCAACAACGAACGCATCGACGTCTTCAAGTTCCGCTCGCTTTATCACCACCAGGCCGACCCGAACGCCTCCAAGGTCGTGACCAAGAACGATCCGCGCGTCACCCGCGTCGGCCGCATCATCCGCAAGACCTCGCTCGACGAACTGCCGCAGCTGTTCAACGTGGTGTTCAAGGGCAATCTCTCGCTGGTCGGCCCGCGTCCGCATGCGGTGCAGGGCAAGCTGCAGAGCCGCCTGTTCGATGAGGCAGTCGACGGCTATTTCGCCCGCCACCGGGTCAAGCCCGGCATCACCGGCTGGGCGCAGATCAACGGCTGGCGCTGCGAGATCGACAGCGAAGAGAAGATCCAGAAGCGCGTCGAATTCGATCTCTACTACATCGAGAACTGGTCGGTGCTGTTCGACCTGTACATTCTCCTGAAGACACCGTTGGCTTTGCTGACCAAGAACGAAAACGCGTATTGAGGTTTCACCGTCACTTTGGGGTTTCTCCGTCCTTGCGAGCGAAGCGAGGCAATCCATAGCCCGGCAAGCGGATAGGTGGATTGTTTCGTCGCTGGCGCTCCTCGCAAAGACGGTGCGGTTAGTTCTGTAGCGTTGTGTGCGTGAGTATCCGATGGCCTATGCGGCATCAGCCGGCAATACATTAGCGCCCGTGGCGGCGCCCGGCCTGCTCGCCCTGCAGCGGGCGCTGGTGTGGCTGGTCGGCGCCTCCGGTGCGATCGTGTTCATCGAGCCGAGCCCCTACGAGATCGCAACGCTGCTGGCGAGCGTCGTTTTCTTCGCGACGGGCATGCGCATGCGGCTGGTGTTCATGCCGCTGCTGCTGCTCCTGTTCCTGCTCAATCTCGGCTACAGCATCGCGTCGGTCCAGGTGATGGACCGGCCCGGTGTGGTCAACTGGGTGGCGACATCCTGGTACATGGCCGTCACGGTCGTGATCTTCGCCATGGTGCTGTCGGAAGACACGCAGGCGCGGCTCGACATGCTGCGCCGCGGCCTGATCGTTGGCGGAGTCGTGGCATCGCTGGCAGGCATTGCCGGCTATCTCCATCTCGTTCCGGGCGGCTACGATCTCCTGACGCTGTATGGCCGGGCCCGCGGCACCTTCAAGGACCCGAACGTGCTCGGCGCGTTCCTGATCCTGCCCGCCTTGCTCGCGCTGCAGAGCATTGTATCGGACCGGTTCGGAAAATCGCTGCGCAGCAGCATCGGCTTCGGGATCATGGCGCTGGCCGTCCTCCTCGCCTTTTCTCGCGCCGCCTGGGGCGGCCTCGTCATCACCGCCGCCTTCATGCTGGCCCTCATGGTGCTGACCAGCCCGTCTTACAAGCAGCGTTCACGCATTATCGTGATGACGCTGGTTGCGGCGATCCTCGCCGCGATGCTGGTCGCGGTGCTGTTGTCGTTCGATTCCATCGCAGACATGTTCAGGCAGCGCGCCAGTCTCGAGCAGGGCTACGACTCCGGCCGCTTCGGCCGGTTCGGCCGCCACACTCTCGGCGCTGCGATGGCGCTGGACCTGCCGTTCGGCATCGGGCCGCTGCAGTTCAGCCGCTTCTTCCCGGAAGACACCCACAACTCCTACCTGAACGCCTTCATGTCCGGGGGCTGGCTGTCCGGCGTGTGCTATCCCGCGCTGATCTTCACCACGGTCATCATCGGCTTCCGCTACATCTTCGTGCGCGTGCCCTGGCAGAAGACCTATCTCGCGGTGTTCGCCGCCTTCCTCGGCACCGTCGGCGAAAGTTTCATCATCGACACCGACCATTGGCGGCATTTCTGGCTGATGCTGGGCTGCATGTGGGGCATGTTCGCGGCCGCGCAGCGCTGGCAGGCGAGCGCGCCGGCTTCGACAGCATTGCCCAAGGCTTCTCGTTTAACGTGACATCATCCGGCACGAGGCAACAAAAGTCGTCATGCCCCGCGCATGCGGGGCATCAGTACGCCGCGGCCTCTCCGTTCCGGCATCGCAATCTCTGGAATACTGGAACGCCCGCTTTCGCGGGCAATGACACTGAGAACGCGGCGCGTGGGCGTGAATTGCTGCGCGCGCGTCACTTCTCCGGGCGGAATGTGATCCCGGCGTGCTCTTCCAGCCGCTTGATCAGCCTGTCGCCCATCGCCGCGCCCGGCGTCCATATGCCCGGTGCAACATCGGCCGCATCGCGCAACAGACAGACCGCGCATTCGGCGATCATCTTTGAGGTCGAGCCGTAGCCGGGATCGCGGTCGCCCTTCACCACGGCGCGTGCCTGCCGGCCGTCGGGCGCGATCGCGACGAACAGGAGATCGTAGTAGCCGCTCTCGCGCTCCTCCTTCGACGGTCCCTCACCGGGCTTGGGCACATCGGTGCCCGAGAGCTTGTTGTTCGCCGCCATCACCTTCCTGGCGGCGGCCTCGCCCTGCTCGCCCGGCCCCGTGATCACCATCTCGTCGTAGACGAAATCCCTTCCGTACGGGAAACCCAGCAGCATGTTGGAGCGATGGACGTTGCGCGTGTTGATGTTCGCCATCACGAACGGCGCGGTCCAGGTCTTCAGCTCCTCGTCGTAGACCGGCCTGTTGCCCGGCGGCTGCTTCGGCCCTTCAAATCCCGGCGTCAGCGAGAACGGATCTTTCAGGAGCGCCACCAGGCTCAGATCCTTCGCCGCTGCCTCGAAGATCGCGCGCATGCTCGCCGCGGTGCCGCCGGAGAATGTGCCCTTCATCTGGCGCACCCGGCCCTTCACGCGCGGCGCCGCCGCGCCGAACGCCTTCTTCGCCTCCTCCTGCGCGCAGAACACGCCAAGCTCGAACGGCAGCGAGTCATAGCCGCAGGAGAAGACGATACGCGCACCGCTCTTCTTCGCGGCTTCCTCGTGCTGCTCGATCTTCTGCCGCATCCAGATCGGCTCGCCGCACAGATCGAAATAATCGACACCTGCTTCAACGCACGCAGCGAGCAGCTCGTTGCCGTAGAGCATGTACGGACCGACGGTCGTGATGACGGATTTGGTTTGCCCGACCATCGCCTTCAGCGAGGCGGGATCGCCGGAATCAGCCACGATCAGCGGCAAGTCCTTCGGCGCGCCGATCGCATCGCGCACGGCCGCGAGCTTCTCCCTGCTCCGCCCTGCCATCGCCCATTTCAGACCAGCATCGCCCTTGTAATGCGCAGCGAGATATTCGGCGACGAGCTGGCCGGTGAAACCGGTGGCGCCGTAAACAACGATGTCGAACTTTGCCGAAGCCATTTTGAATCCCCGAACTCGCTGCGGTCATTCCGGGACGCGCGTTAGCGCGTACCCGGTATCTCGAGATTCCGGGTACGATGCTTCGCATCGCCCCGGAATGACGGTCAGTCCTCTACTTCTTCCCGTAACTCACGCCCATCCCCGCGCGCACGTCGGCCTGGATGCCGTAGGGCGCGATCGGATAGCGCAGGCCGTTCTTCGCCAGCTGTTTCATCCCGACGATCGCCTTGGCGAGATAGGCCGGCGGCAGCGCCATTAGCATCTCCTCGTCCGGCACGCCACCATAGCGCCGCTCGGCAAAACACGGCAGCGACAGGCTCGGCTCGCGCGTCTTCAGCGCCCGCCCCCAGGAATCCGCGCACGCCGTCTCGCCGACGACGCCCCATTCGAACTTCCTGTAGCCGGTATACTGCAGCCCGTTGATCAGGATGATCATCTGGCCGGGCGTCGCGTAGACAAGACAGATATCCGGCGGATCGAGCCGGCCGCTGTTGAGCGGGCTCACAGCCATCGCCCTGTACTGGCCGAAAGGCACCACGTCGAGCGCCTCCTGCCGCTTGCGCGCATCTTCCGCCGTGCCATGCCAGATGCCGACGTAATTTTCCCCCGCGAGCCATTTCTCGTCCTGTGGCGCAAGGCCGATCACCGCGCGGCACTGCGCGCCGACGAGATCGTCGGCGGTGATGCCGACGGTCCAGCCGAGGCGCGAAGCCATGCTGACGATCTGGTCCGTGGTGTGGATTGCGCTCGGCCGGCGGATTTTCGGGATCGCCGCCATCTCTTCGACCGTCGCGAACAGCTTCATTCCGGTCACCGTCGTCTTCAGCCGCAACAGGCTGTTGAGATCGGCCACCATGCCGGCGAGATCGAAATGTTCGGGGGGCGACTGTTGTTGCATGGCGTTCTCCCGGGTGATCGTTGCTTGAATTTCCAGCGTGATTGCTTCATCGGCGCGAAGGCCTATTCCGGCCCCGGCAACAGCGTGTCGATGCGGTCAGTGACGCGGTAGGCGATCAGGCCCAGCCATTCGCGAAAACCGGTGTCCACGAGCTGCAGCCCGACATCGGCGATGACGTAATGCCTGAAGATATCTTCAATCGTGCCCGTCTTCCAATCCACAGGATAGGCCTCGACTGGAAATCCGGCCCTGCGGAACAAGCCCATCGCGCGCGGCATGTGATAGGCCGACGTCACCAGCAGCCAACGCTCGCCCGGCTTGGGCTTGACCAGCTGCTTGGAGAATTCGGCATTCTCCCTGGTGTTGCGCGATTGCCGTTCCATGATGAGCCGCGACTTGGGAATGCCCAGGCCCTGAAACAGCGCGGTGGCGTAATCCGCTTCCCGGGCCTGGTTCGCAAGCAGGCTCGCGCTGCCGCCCGTGAAAAGCAGGCGCGCATTGGGATAGCGATGAGCCAGCGTTGCCCCTCCGATGATCCGGTCGGAGCCCCCGATCAACACGGGCACGCCTTGGGCGGCCGAAAGGTCGGCATCGATTGGCCCCCCCAGCACGATGATCCCGTCAGGCTCGCCGCGCGAGCTGTCCCACTTGGGAAAGCGCTGCTCCAGCGGATAAAGCAGGAAATTACCGAGCGGCGAGAAGGCGCAGATCGCAAGCAGGACGAGCGCGGTGGCCATCAACCTGCGGCCCGCCTTCGCAAACCGCGTCAGCAGCAGGATTGCACCGAGAAGCCCGAGCCCGATCAGGAAATTGGTCGGTATCAAGAAATAGCCGACGGTCTTGGACAGGACGAAAAACAAGAACACACCTCGCAAAAGTCTGGTACAGCGTCATACGATGCCCCAGCCGCAATAAAAAGACCGCCCGTGACCCAACACCATCTGCATTCCAGTCCCGAAACCTGCCATTGGGGTTTTTTCGAAGCCAGACTGAAGCCGGTCCTGACGATCAAGAGCGGCGACGAGGTCACCATCGACACTGTCACAGGCGGCCCCGAGGTGCTGCCGGACAGAAGCAAATTCCACATCCCCCCGGAGCTGTTCGATATCCACGTGAAAAACGAGCGGGTGGTGCCCGGCCATATCCTGACCGGCCCGATTGCGGTCGAGGACGCCATGCCCGGCGACGTGCTGGAGGTGGACATCATCGACGTGCAGCTGCGACAGGACTGGGGCTATAACCTGATCAAGCCGCTCTCCGGCACGCTGCCAGACGATTTCCATGAGATGCGCATCCTCAACATCCCGCTTGATCGCGCGCGCATGATCGGCCGCCTGCCCTGGGGACTGGACCTGCCGTTAAAACCGTTCTTCGGCGTGATGGGGACGGCGCCGCCGCCGGCCTGGGGCCGCATTACCTCGCTCATCCCGCGCGCCATGGGCGGCAATCTCGACAACAAGGAGCTGGGCGCCGGCGCCAAGCTTTATCTGCCGGTGTTCGTGCCGGGCGCACTGTTCTCCTGCGGCGACGGCCATGGCGCACAGGGCGACGGCGAGGTCTGCGTCACCGCGATCGAAACGGCCTTGCGCGGCCGCTTCCGCCTCACGCTGCGCAAGGATCTGAAGCTCGCCGGCCCCCGCGCCGAGACTGCCGATCACTACATGACGATGGCGATGGACCCTGATCTCGACCAATGCGTGGTGCGCGCACTGCGCGACATGATCGTGCTGCTTGGGGAAAAGCGTAACCTGTCGCGCGAGGACGCCTACACGCTCTGCAGCCTGGCCGCCGATCTGCGCGTGACGCAGACGGTAAACGGCTCCAAGGGCATTCATTGCATGATCGCGAAATCGCTCGTGCATGGATAAGGCCGCAAGGACGGGTAGAGCGAAGCGAAGTCCGTCAGGCTTATCGCCATGGTTGAGATGATGCGTTTCGTATTGCTTGCCGTCACCCTGCGGTCGTGATTCGCGCCCGAACGGCGTTGCCGATGCGGCACACGGATGCGCGTCTTGATGCATCGCATCAACACTACGCGAGCAAATCGTGAGTTGCGATTTGCTCCGCGTCGGCTACATCAACCGGCGTGCTCACCCTCTGTGGCCTCGGGCATAACGAGGAAATGCGGACATCGTCCGCGGGGGTGAGTGTTCACACAAGAATTGAGCGGACACGGTACTGCCGATGAGAATCGGCTTGCCGGATTGACGGATTCCGCCGTTGGACGGGGTAGCGATGGTTTTGCAATGGCTGAATAGCCCGGTGGTCTGGACGCTGATCGTGCTGATCGTAAGCGGCCTCGGAATTTATCGCGAACTCTTCTGACAGCTTCCCGGCAAGCCTGCCGAATGGCAACAAAACCTTCGCTCGTTCAAGCGCGTGCAAATGAGGTCGGCGGAACTGGCGTCGAGCACTCCCAGAGCGATTTTCTGCAATCGCAGCGCCACGTCGTTCATCCAGATGAACGTGCGCTCTCCGCGCGCTCTCACGCTGCCGTGCGCATTGCAACTTTCGTTCGCCGTTTCCGTTTGGCTTTGTCCCTAATCATCAAGGAGGCGGCGTATGAAGAAGACTGCACTCGTTTTGGCGACCGTCGGCGCCCTCGCGGCGAGCGCGGTAGCAGCCCCGACCCCGGCAGAAGCCCGCTACTTCCGGGGCGGCTTCGGTCCGGCCCTCGCGGGCGGACTGATCGCGGGCGCCGTGATCGGTGGCCTCGCATCATCTGCCTACGCCTGGGGTCCGGGTTACGGTTACGGCTATCCTGCCTATTACGGCGGCTACGCTCCGGCCTACTACGGCGGCGGCTACGGTTGGGGTTACGCTCCCTACTCCTATGGCGTCACCACAACTTACTACAGCACCAGTTATGGCCCGGGCTTCTATGGGCCAGGCTACCGCCGCGTAGTTGGTCCGGCCTGGGGTTGGGGCTGGTGAAGTTGATCCTGATGGGCTCAGCGCCAAACGCTGAGCCCTTTCCGCACATCCGCCAAGCTTCGGCCTAGCCGTTGTCTCGCGCGACTTGAAATCCCCATCCGCTAATCGGTTTCGCACACACGCATCCCGGCGGAACCGTGCGAAGCTTTGCATGCACGGAACGAATAACGTCTGCGCTCCGTTTCCTCCGAGATCGGCAACTCGGATGCACGCTCGCGTCGCACCGCGAACTGATTGCGGCACAGCATTCGAAAGTACCGCATGGGGAAATGCTGCAAGGCAACGGAGGAGATTGATATGCATAGTACTGCAAAGAACAGGTTCCTGCTGACGACAGCGGTGCTGCTCGCAGGTGTCGGTTTGGCATCTGCCCAAGGTATGGGTGGCGGCGGCGGAATCAGTGGAGGCGGCGCAGGCGGCGGCGGTGCCTCCGCGCATGAGCGGTCCGGAGGCGGTATGAGTGCCGGTGGCGGTGCTGGCGGCGGTACGACCGCACACGAGAGATCTGGCAGCGGAATAAGCGCCGGCGGCGGTGCCGCCCACGAGCGGTCGGCAGGCAGTGCAACGCGAGGCCAAGCCGGCGGCGGAGCGGAAGGCCGCTCAGGAATGAATGAGACCGGCCGCAGCGCAGAGCGCGCGCAACAGGGTCGGAAGGATCAGACCGAAGGACAGGGCCGCGCCGAACGCGATCAATCGCGTCAGTCCGAAAAGGCGCAGGATCGGCCACAAGGCCGGCAGAACGATCAGACCGCCGGTCAAGGCCGCAGCGACCGCGACAAAACGCGTCAGTCGGAGCAACAGGGTCGCAGCGACCGCGATAAAACGCGCCAGTCCGAGCGGCAGGGTCGCGAAAACAACAACGCGACGACGCAGAACCGGAGTGCAAAGGAAGGTGTGACCACAGGGGCCAACACCAGACCGGGTAACACTCCCACCCAAGGCCAGAACGCGCAGCAAGGCCAGAATGCGCATCAAAGCCAAGGCACGATGAGCGGTGCCAACTCCCGGAATCAGATCAATACCCGGGCTCAAGACAACGCACAGGCGGAAAATCAGGGTGCCGCACGCAGCATGTCGGGCCGTGTCTCCGTGACCGCGCAGCAGCAGACCAGGTTGCAGCAGTCGGTGCTGGATTCGCGCAACGTTGCCCGGGTCAATGCCAACGCGATCAACTTCCGGGTCAACACCGGCGTGATCGTGCCAAGGCACATCTCGGTGGTCTCCGTAGCGGCGTATCCGGCGCTGGTCGACATTTACCCGGACTTCCGTGACGACAGCTTCTTCGTCGTGGACGATGAGATCGTGATCCTCGATCGCAGCCGCCGAATCGTCGACGTCGTTCCGGCCGGACCGAGAACGCATTTTGCCCGCGGCAGCGGAGCAAGCGTCGCCCGCGACCACGGCACGAGAGGCAGCGTCGCCGCGCTCGATCTCAGTCCGCAGGAGATCCGCGTGGTACAGCAGGTGCTGATCGATCATGGCTTGCTGACCGGTGAAGCGGACGGCGTGCTCGGCCCCCGAACGCATGACGCACTGATTACCTTCCAGCGTCAGCAGGGCATCCGGGCCACCGGCTCGATCGACACCAACACCGTCGCGGCACTTGGCGTGTCCAACAAGATCAGCGCCACCCAGGGCCAATCGACGACGGTCGGCCAGGGTCGAGACGGGCAGCAGCCGGCAGCGCAGCAGAACACCACTGGCCAGAATGCCGGCCAGGGCGAGGCTAACGCACCGGCGCAGCAGAACCAGTCGCCGACGACCGGTCAGGCGAGCACGCACCAGCCTCCGGGCCAGACGACCGGCCAAGCCGGCTCGCGGCAGCCTTCAGATCAGACGACCGGACAGGCTGCTTCGCCGGCGCAGGGCAATAGTGGGCCGGGCGCAAACGAGCCGTCCGCCCAGCCTGCCCAAAACAATGCTCCGGCGGCTTCGACGGATCGTTCGCCGCAGAACCCGTCAAGCCGATAGCGCACGGCGATCCTGAGCCCCGCTACGAGCGGGGCTCTTTTTTGCGGACCAAATCTAGGCGGCGGCAGTCAACCGCTGCAGGAAATGCGTTACCTGCCGGCGCAGAATCGCGACCTGACCGTGGACGCTCTCGGATGCGCCGTTGACGCGCATCGCAGCCTCGCCGGTATCTGCGGCGGCTGCGCTGATGCCGCCGACGTTGCACGACATCTCCGAGGTGCTGGCGGACGCCTGCTGCATATTACGGGCGATCTCCTGGGTGGCTGCTCCCTGCTGATCGACTGCGGCTGCGATCGAGGATGCGATGTCATTGACCTCATCGATGGTCCGCGCAATCGCCTCGACTGCGGCAACCGAGGCAGTCGTGCTGTGCTGCATCTCGCTGACCTTCGTGCTGATCTCTTCGGTCGCTTTCGCAGTCTGGGCGGCGAGGCTCTTGACTTCGGAAGCAACAACCGCGAATCCGCGTCCGGCCTCGCCGGCACGCGCTGCCTCGATCGTGGCATTGAGCGCCAACAGGTTGGTCTGTGCCGCTATTTCGCTGATCAGCTTGACCACGCCACCGATCTGCTCCGCGGCCTCGGAAAGAGAACGAATCTCGTCGCCGGCACGGTGAGCCTCGCTCACAGCGCGGCTGGTGTTTGCCGCGGAGCGGGCGACCTGCCGGCTGATCTCGGCGATCGACGACGCCAGTTGCTCGGCTGCGACGGCCACCGTCTGCACGTTGGTAGAAGCCTGACCCGATGCTGACATCACACCTGAGGCCTCATGCCCGGTTTTTTCCACCGCCGCGGCCATCCTGCCGGCATCGGCCTCGAGATTGGCGGCCGCGTTGACGAGATTGCCGGCGATCTCGTCCAGCTGGGTGCCGAATTCCTTCGAGAGACTGCCGATCTCGACAACACGCCTCCCCAGGCTCTCGGTTCCGTTGTTGATGATCCCGGCCGAATGGCGGAACGACCCCGGCAGGCCACGCTCCATGATCCTGCGGAAATGCTTGCCGCGGCTGGCATAGTCCATCGACGCCGAGGCCTCGCGCACGAAGGCATCCGTAATGTCGAGCATGTCGTTGATCGACTTCTGCATCAGACCGATCCTGCCTGGCAGCCGGTCGCTGAGAACGCGCGGCTCGAGATTGCCTCCGGCAGCACTGGTGCAGACCCGGGCGGCTTCGCCGATCGCCGCGATCACGCGCTTCACACTCCACATGCAGTAAGCCAGCAGTAGAACAATGGTGGTCAGCAATGCTCCAACGAGCACGCGGGGAAACGGATCGGCGATGACCAGACCCGCAAGTGCGGCGATCGCAAGAAGGCCCGCAAGGGCGCTCGCCACCTGCAACCTAGAGAGAGAGCACGAATTCGTCATAGCCGACGCCTTGTTTCTTGAGCAGACCGAGCATCATGTCGAAGCTGGCGCGCATGCCCTCCTTAGCATTGCCGTGCCGCCCTTCCTCTGCGCTGAGCGCCTTGTAGATGGGGCTGATGCGCTCGATCGCAGCGCGGTCGGGCCTGCGACGATTGGAGTGATAGCCGACGATGTTGCCGCGGTCGTCGCGAGTCGGCGTGACATGGGCCAGAACCCAGTAATGGCTGCCGTCTTTCGCCAGATTGACGACGTAGGCGAATATCTCCTGTCCGCTTTGGAGCGTGTCCCACAACAACTTGAAAATGCAGCGCGGCATGTCCGGGTGCCTGATCATGCTGTGCGGCTCGCCCATCAATTCGCTGTATGGGTATTTTCCCATGCGGACAAAGACGTCGTTGGCGTAGGTGATGCGGCCTTTCAAATCCGTCTTCGATACGATCAGTTCTTCTTCGCCGAGCACGCTTTCGATTCCGGTCGGCCGTACGGTTCGCGTCATCATTCCTCGAGAAACCGGCGCTTCATTGCGCCGCGGCCGCACGCTAGGACAGCAAACGTTAAGCAAGCATGAGCGTCGCGGCACCGATGAATACAGGCATCGCCAGTTAAATTTTCTTCCCTGAATTTGATGCAGATCAACACGCGACCGGAAAACAATGCCGCCGCGGAAACTGCTCAAGGAAGCCGCCGATCGCCGCAGCGGCAGACCCGCGCTCATGGACGGCCGATGTGACAAATTCAGCAGGACGGGCAAATCAGTTCGGCTCGTCGGAATCGTGCAATCCTCGCGCTGAAAAATATTCTGCTTCAGCGAAACAACGATCGATGGTGAACTCGCGCCATCCCGAGCCCACATGAGGGGCGTTTCGCGATCGTGGTTGGGGCATGGCGCTGCGGCTCACCGCTCCTCGCAATGACGGTCATGAGCGGTGCCGCCCTCTCACACCCCCTCGCGAAACTTCAGCCGGGTCTGAAACATCACGCTGGTCTTTCCCACCAATGCCGTGCCGGAGACGACGGCACCGTCGTCCGTATAGGTGCCGGTGAAACCGCAGCTGACCTCGCGGCCGCCGAACAGCGGCAACACTCCGGTCGTCTTCGCATGCTGGAACGTCGTCAATTCGCCGCGCCACTTTCCATCGGCGGCCGTGTAGGAGCCCGTATAGTAGAAATGGGAGTCCCCGCCTGCGATCTTGCCGTCGACCAGCACAATGACTCCGGTGGCATGCCCTCGCCCGCCATCGGTCATGTCCGTCTCGACCGTATAGAGCCCGTTTCTTACGCCACCCATGGCAGTGCGCCCCGTCCCAGGACATCGGATCATCCACGCTGCCGGTGGCCTCGCGCAATCCGGAAATTTCGCGCAGCAACCCGGCGTGTTGGCCCGCCAAGGAGCATCGGCGTGCGGGCGGCGACGCCGATTCGGCCGAATTCTCCAATGAACCCCGCGATGTACCGGCGCAGGCCAAACAAGTTGTTGACGAACGGCAACATTACTTAATAGAGTCTAAATAGATACTTTTCAGTACCTCATTCTCCAGTTAGCGTGCGTCATGGCTACGGAAAAAGCCGAAACCGACCGCATTCCCGTTACGTTGGCGCTCTCGACCATCACCTATCTCGAGAAACTGGTGAGGCAGGGCACCCACGGCACTAGTGTTCCCGGCGTTGCGCGTACCCTGATCGAGGAAGGCATACGGCTCGCCATCAAGGACGGGCTGCTGTCGATCCGCGACAACGGGAGGTCGTGACCAGCGGAGAACGGGAACCAGCGGCGGCACACCAAGAATTGGGACCGCCACAATGTTTACGACATCACCGACCTGGAACGACGAACGCCTTGAAGCCCTCAAGGGCCATTTCGCCGCCGGCCTCACCTGCCGGCAGATCGCGGCCGAGATCGGCGTCAGCCGCAACGCCGTGATCGGAAAGCTCTCACGGCTAGGGCTGACGCGCGACAAGCCTCCGGGCGGTGACTGCCCGCGGAAAAGACCGCGAGAGCGGCGCGGGCGTTCGGTTCCGCGACTGCAATACGAAATGCTGCAGCAGGTCTATGACGAGCGCGCCTTCTCCGATGCGCCCGTCGTCAGCGAGCGTCGCTGCTCGCTGTTCGAACTGAGCAACGAGCACTGCCGCTGGCCCGTCAATGCAGAGACCGAGGCGTTTTCATTCTGCGGCAATACCCCGCTCGGGGGCATGCCCTATTGCGCGGGCCACACCCGCCTCGCCTACCGTTCGCTGGCGCGGAGGGCCGGCTAGCCGTGATCCCGGCCGGCGTGGGGACGCGAGCACCGGGCCGGGTCATGCAGAGGCTTCAGCCGATGCGCCAGCCGACTTCGGACAACGCCGGTCTGCCAGCCGTGGAATCCGGGGACGATCCTGACGACTTCGAATCGGCTGCGCCATCACAGCCAGTGACTAGTCTGATGTCTTCTTTTGGCGATGAAGGATGTTTCTGACCTTTGCCATCGACCATTGCGGTGTTTGAAGTAGGTGCGGCCAGCGTCAACTGCGATGATGACGCTGCCGACCGCCAGTGTTTCGAAAATCACTGAAAAAAAGCCCCGCGGGATTCATCTAGCCGAAACAACCTGAACGGGCACAGCGAAATCTATCGCCTGCCCCTTAGCCCTTGGTAGCAGTCCCGCTTCCAGACCCGGAGCCCCCTATGACAAGACGAACCCCGGCTCCGCCCTGGTTTGAGATCATCAGATCTAGCTAGACCGGCCTTGCCTTAATGAGCAGATGCCAGCCGAACGCCCTTTCCAAGGCCTTGAACATCTCTGGCGGCATTACCCTGAACCAAGGTTGGAATTCGTATTCGTGCCTGATGTACTTGTCGATCACATAGGGAAAAATGTGATTGCGCGAAATGTCGGTGACGGTGAAGCAGTCGTTGAGCAGGTCGCGGACATCTTCGGGCGTGAAGGTAAGGGCGACCGGACAGCCTGATTGCGCCTCCGGCTGGTCAAATCCGGCATCTATCATGCAACCCTTCCAGGATTCCTTGGCGTAAAGCATGATGCGAAGCTCGCCGTCCGGTTTGATGAGTCGGCGCGCGCCTTCGATCACGGCGCGCGGATTCGGCGTGTGATGAATCACGCCGAACGAATAGACGAGATCGAATGGGCCGTTCGTGACGATATCGGCGACGGTCTCGGCATTGCCCTGGTAGAAGGTGCCGGAGAGGCCGAATTCCGCGAAACGCTGGCGCGCAAGTTTGAGGCTTTCATCTGACAGTTCTATCGCCGTGTATCGCGCTCCCAGGCGAGCGAAATTGGTAGCATCTGTGCCGATGCCGCATCCGATCTCGAGCACGTCTTTGCCGGTCCATCGTAAAAACTCGGCGAAACCCGGGATGTGCGGCTCGACGAAGTATTTGCGGGCCTCAACTTCATTGAAATATTCGCGGGTGCCGACGGGCTTCTGTGAGTGCCTGATGTTGCAAGGGCGGCGATTCCAATAGGCGGCAACGTCGGCAATTGTTGGCGAACTTAATGCGTCCATATCCCAAAGCCTTCACTATTAACGGAAGCATTACTATCAATGACAACCTTTACGAGCAATGCGCCACTCAGAGGCGATCCACAACCACAGAGAGAAAACATACCAGATCACCATCGCGGCCTTGTCGCGGGCGAGCCTTCGCGCATGGCTCTTCCCGGCCAGCCGTCAGCTATCCCGGAATTCCCACTTCCCATTTATGTAGCGGGTCACCTCCCGCGTACCGCGAAGCGTCCATCTTCCGTGCCATTCGCCATTGCGGCGTTTGAAGTAGGCCCGGCCAGCGACAACGGCGATGACGCTGGCAACGGCCAGTATTTCGACAATCACTAATGAAAGCCCCAAGCCCAATATGGGGATTATCTAACCAGAACAACCTAAGCGGGCACAGCGAAATCTATCGCCTGCCCCTTAGCCCTTGGTAGCAATCCCGCCTTCCACAACCGGAGACACCCCATGACCATCGCGGCCCTCGTCGCGGGCAGACCCTTGCGCGTGGGCGCCGTCGGCCCCGCCGTGACTGCAGTCCAGCTCGGCCTTCGCAATGACGGAAGGGATCTCCAGGCCGATGGTGAGTTCGGGTCGGTCGAAACGCTTCCGGCCGTCAAGGCGTTTCAGGCCTCGCACGGCCTGCTGCCGACTGGCGTGGTCGATCTCGCGACGGCGGCGGCGTTCGACAAGATCGCCTCGCCGCCTTCCTCGATGAAGGCTGCCGCTGTGGCTGTCGACGATGCGCGCGCACCAAGTCTATGACGAGCGCACCTTCTCGGATTCGCCTGTGGTCAGCGAGCGTCGCTGCTCGCTGTTCGAACTGAGCAACGAGCACTGCCGGTGGCCCGTAATGCAGAGACCGAGGCGTTTTCATTCTGCGGCAACACGCCGCTCGGGGCTTGCCCTATTGCGCGGGCCACACCCGCCTCGCCTATCG
>JAEZEU010000311.1 GCA_023432885.1 Pseudomonadota bacterium
CCGGACCATTGCGGTTCTGCAGCGCAACGACCAGATCGCGCCGCTGCTCCTTGAGCTGAACCAGCGGCAGGCCGTGGTCCGGCAATACTCTCATCATGGTCAGTCCCCTGCTTGTCCGGGGACGACCATACAGGGATCGTTCTGCCGTCCGCTTACAGGGGTCGCAACAATTTTAGCCAAATCCGCTGGGGATGCCGGCCTCAGGTCGCAGCCGCCGGCGCCATGCTGATCGCCTTGCACATCGCGACCGAAATGCACTGCGTGCTCCAGTCGCTCTGGTGCAGCCTCGCGTCGTCGGTCGGCGATCATCCGCTGCAGCGGAACGTCGTTGCGAACGTGCCAGTGCCGCATCAAGGCCCAGCGCCTGAACACGCTGACCTGCGCTTTTTGCGCGGCGCCGGCGATCACCGATACAATCCGCTCCGACGCATCGGCAAGGCGTATTTGAGGGTGATGAACTGGGCAGGAATATCGACATCGCCGGCACCGGACATCTGGTAATACCTCTTTCTGAAATACCTCTTTAAGTAGAGCGCGATTTCGCCGCGAAATTTGCGGCATTGCAAATCAAGTTTCAGCGGCCATAGTGAGCGGCCTCCTCATACTTTGCCGGAGACGTCATGCTGCAGGAAAAAGTCATCGTCGTGACCGGCGCTTCCGGCGCGCTTGGCAGGGTCGTCATGGACGTCGCACTGGCGCGGGGAGCCCGTCTCGTTGCGATCGACTATGCCGCGGCGCGGGCGGACCCGGCATCGCAGCGGCTCGAGCTAGGTGGTGTCGACCTCACCGACGCGGCGCAGGCTCATAAGGCGGTCGATACGGCGGCATCACATTTCGGCAGGCTGGATGTCCTGATCAACATTGCCGGCGGGTTTGCCTTCGAGACGGTCGCTGACGGCGACCCGAGAACCTGGGCCCGCATGTACGCGCTGAACGTCACGACGGCGCTGAATGCTGCGCGCGCGGCGATCCCGCATCTTCTTACCTCCAATGGCGCACGCATCGTCAATATCGGAGCCTTTGGCGCGCTGCAGGCGGGACCCGGCATGGGCGCCTATGCCGCCTCCAAGGCCGGCGTGCATCGCCTGACCGAGGCGCTTGCCGCCGAGCACAAGGGCAAGATCACCGTCAATGCGGTGCTGCCGTCGATCATCGATACCGCGGCCAACCGCGAGAGCATGCCGAAGGCGGACTTTTCCAAATGGGTGAAGCCTCAGGAACTGGCTGAGGTGATCCTGTTCCTCGCGAGCGATGCGGCAAGCGCGGTGACCGGTGCGCTGATCCCGGTGACGGGACGGGTTTAGCCTGACACGCATGCGTCCGATGCGCTTAAACGCCCCGGCCAATTTCCGCTAGAATCGGCGGTAAGTGAGTCGCGGCTCGGCCGCCGGAGCCTGCCGTGGAAACCGCACTGTATCATCCCGTCAAACGCTTCCTGGAAAAGCTCGGCTTTTCCGTCAAGGGCGAGGTCGGCGGCTGCGACCTGGTCGCGCTGAGCGGCGATGATCCGCCGATCGTCGTGATCGGCGAATTGAAGCAGTCGTTCAATCTCGAACTGATCCTGCAGGCGGTCGACCGCGCAAGCGCGGCGGATGAGGTCTGGCTGGCCGCAAGGTTCTCGGCGCGCGGCAAGGGGCGCGAGAGCGATGCGCGCTACCGCAATCTCTGCCGCCGCCTCGGTTTCGGCATGCTCGCGGTGACGACCAGCGGCCACGTCGAGGTGATCGTCAAACCGCCGGCGTCGGCGCCGCGCCGCGATCTAAAAAAGCGCTCGCGCCTAGTGGCCGAGCACAACCAGCGCATCGGCGACCCCGCGATGGGGGGCAGCACGCGCGCGCCGATCATGACCGCCTACCGCCAGCAGGCGCTGGCTTGCGCCTCGGCGCTATCGGACGGACCGCAGCGCGTGCGCGATCTGCGCGCCCACGTTCCCGATGCCGGCAAGATCCTGCTGCACAATGTCTATGGCTGGTTCGATCGCGCCGAGCGCGGCATCTATGTCCTCACGGATGCCGGCCGCGCCGCGCTGAAGCGCTGGCCGCAGCGGCCGATCGGCGTGACGGCAGCCTCATCGCCGGCAGACGCTGGATGAGGTGCAAAGACCGCTGCACATGTGCAGCGCCCGCGCCGAGCCCGGCAGCTCCCGCGGCTTCTTCCACTGTGGCTGCAATCGTTGGCCGCCGCCGCCACCACGGACATCCATGAGGCGAAGACGAACTCCAGCGCATAGCAGCTTTGCCGCACCAGTTTCATATTGCAATGCAAAAAATGATTGCTAGATCATCAGGAATCCCATTTGCGAGGCCCCGATGAGCGAAGACTGGCAGACAAAATACGGCCCCCGGCGCGTGCGGCGAGATCCGCCGACCCTGGAAGAGGCGATTTTCGCTGCCGCGGGCATCACGGAAGATCATGAACAGCAGGCGGAGTTCGCCGCCGCGCTGATGGGCATGGACTATGAGGCGGTTCTCGCCGAAGTGAAAAAGACCAGCCGGATCGCCGCCCGCACCGCGACCACGCGAGTGATTGCCGGCGAACAGGGCGCGCAACGCGCCGTGGTCGTCGAACGCCGCGTCATCCGCAAGCGCGTCGCCACCTGACACCAAACATCAGCTTCAAAGTGATGGCCATTCGCCAGACCGGCGAATGGCCTCCTTTCTCTGTGCGCGCTCTCGTCAGGCCGCCTTGTCGCGACCCCAGCCATACATGCGGAACAGGATGCGCCAGTAGGCGCGGTTGAAGTTCGCGATCGCCTGTGCAGCCTCGATCGGCGTAACCACCAGCGAGGGCGCCAGCTCAAGCTGGCTCGGTCTGCTCAGGTCGATGACTCCCGTCGATTCGCCGTGGCTGAACCTCAGATCGGCGCCGAACTTGTTGGCGAGCGCCCGCATGGCGTCGTTGGTCGCCCCTGTCGTGATGCGCAGGCTGGTGTAGCCTTTGGCGCGCGCGACCGAGATGAGCTTGCGGAACAGGACCGTGCCGACGCCCTGCCGTCGCACCTTGCTCTCGACGCTGAAGGCGATCTCCGGAATGGCGTCGTCCGACTGCTCCGGCGGATGCAACTCGGCCGCGCCGCGCACCGCGCCATCCTCAAGATAAGCGATGACGACCGTGCCGTCACTCGCGCACTTCTCGGCGTAACGCTTGATGAAGCTGTCGTCCATGAAACCATGGAAGCGATCATGGCGGCTGGTCCGGTCCAGCCTCAGCAGGTGATCACGCAGAAGAGAGAGCTCTTCCTGCTGGCGCAAGGTCCGTACGGTTCCCCTGGGACGCGTCAGATCGGCCAAAGTCGTGTGTCTCATAGTCGAAACTCCTCGTGGGTAGCCCTCGAGGAGGCGCGTCCGAATCCCTAGGCGCTCAATATTGTGCAATGCACCATGTCATTCAAGTCTCTGGACTGCCTGAATTTTCGGCAAGACTGATTAGGGATTCATTCATGCTTGTGCGGCGGCGGGACCCTGTCACAGCACCATTTGCGTCTGCGTTACGACGGCAACCAGCTTGCCGTCCTCCGTCTCCAGCCTGGTCTGCCACACCTGGGTACGCCGCCCCCGGTGCACCGGCGTCGCAGTGGCAATGAGGGTCGCCCCTTCCCTCGCCCCGCCGATGAAATTGGTCTTGCTCTCGAGCGTCGTGGTCCCCTTGGCGTCTTCCGGCAGGTTAATGACGGTCGCAGCCGCGCCGACGGAATCCGCGAGAGCCATGATCGCGCCGCCATGGATCGTGTGATGCAGCGTGCAGAGATCGGGACGCACCACCATCCTGGCGACAACGCGATCCTTGTCGGCTTCCGTGAATTTGACGCCCTTCAGTTCCGCAAACGGCATCTTCATCGAATTGATCTTCTCCAGCAACGACATCGTTCCTCCCGGCTTCTTGTTCGTGCGATCCTGAAGCGCAGGATGGACGGCGCGGGTAAATCAGGCAATGACGTCGGAGGTAATGGCTGCCGTGACGAGGCGGCGCCAATTCTGGAAGAGTCCGCCGATGCGCCAGTTCCCTCCCCGCCGGATCGTCTGCCTCACCGAGGAGACCGTGGAAACTCTGTATCTGCTCGGCGAACAGGACCGCATCGTCGGCGTATCCGGCTATGCGGTGCGCCCGCCGCAGGTGCGGCGCGAAAAGCCGCGGGTCTCGGCGTTCATCTCGGCGGACATCCCGAAGATCTTGGCGCTCGAGCCGGATCTCGTGCTCGCCTTCTCCGACCTGCAGGCCAACATCGTCGCCGATCTCGTGCGCTCAGGCGTCGCCATTCACGTCTTCAACCAGCGCGATATCGCCGGCATTCTGGCGATGATCCGCACGCTGGGCGCGATGGTCGGCGCAGCCGAACGCGCCGATGCCTTGGCGAGCAGCTTCGAGCAGCGCCTCGCCGCCATCGCGGCAACGCCGCGCCCCGCGGCGAAGCCAAAAGTCTATTTCGAGGAGTGGGACGATCCTCTGATCAGCGGGATCGGCTGGGTTTCCGAATTGATCGAGATCGCCGGCGGCGAGGATGCGCTGCCAAAACTGCGGCTCCAGCAGGCCGCCAAGGACCGCATCATCCTGCCTGATGCCGTGCGCGAGGCCGCGCCGGACGTGATCCTCGCCTCCTGGTGCGGAAAGAAGGTCGTGCCTGACCGCATCCGGCAGCGGCCCGGCTGGGGCGACATCCCCGCCGTGCGCAACCATCGCATCGTCGAGATCAAGTCACCGCTGATCCTCCAGCCGGGCCCGGCCGCGCTGACGGACGGGCTGGACGCAATCGTGCAAGCGCTGTGGCGCAAAGAGCCGAATGAACCTGTAATTGACACACAAGGCGCGAGCCGTCCCTGACAACGGCGCGAGAGCGGATATTGCTGGGGGTCCGGCTTGGGTCTAGGCTGGGTCCGGCAAGGAGGCCCAGGCATGAGGATAGCAACCGTAGTTCTGGGAACGGCCCTGATCCTGTGTAACCTGGGCACGTTTAGCGCCCCAGCGCATGCGCAGAACGCCGTTCGTCAATCGCGCGAACGCCCTCTCGTCAGGGTGCCCGTGTGGACGGCGCCCTACTGGGATTACTACATCATTCCACGATATCGTTATCGGGCGGAGGACGACCGGGTCGATCCCTGCGGCGGTCCCGTTGTGCCGGTCATTCGCTATGGAGCCCAGGAGGTTACGGTTCCGTACTGGCTGGCAAACGATTTGGGTCTTGGCCGTGTGCGTGGTCGAGATTGGCCGTGCAGGGGTCCAAGCCGGTGAGACATACTGCGTCACCCGCTTTCGCGGGCGACAGCAGGGAGACTCTTCGCGATGGCCGCGCGGACCGTGGGCGGCGTCGCGCGAGCCTCACGCTTTCTCTACCGCGCACCACTCCGCAATGAACAGCGCAGTCGCCTTGGTCGACTTCCGCAGCGAGTCGAGGTCGACATATTCGTTGAAGCCGTGGATCGCCTCGCCGCTGGCGCCGAAGCACAGGCTCGGGATGTTGTAGTTGAGCCCGTAGAAGCGGGTGTCGGTGAGCGCGGTGAAGGCGAGATCCTGCACCTGCCCGCCGTAGACGGCGGAAAACGCCTTGCCGAACGCGGCTTCGGGCTCTGCGGAGTTCGTCAGTTCATAGCCTTCCGACAGGAAGCCGGACCACTCGACCTCGGGCGGATTGTTGGAGAGGAAACGGTGGTCGCGCGAGGCGGCGGAGACACAGGCCAGGATTTCCTTCTGGCACTCGGCGATCGACCAGCCCGGCAGCACGGCGATGCGGCAGTCGACGTCGCACCAGGCCGGCACGCTCGAGGCCCAGTCGCCGCCCTTGATGATGCCGGGATTGAAATTGATCGGGTGCGTCAGCGTCTTGAAATGACGATCGGCCTTGGCGCGCTCGTTCCATTCTGTTTCCAGCTTCTGCAACGCGTGGATCAGGTGATAGGCCGCCATGATCGCATTCGAGCCGGAGCCCGCATAAGCCACATGCACGGGAATGCCGCGCACGCGCAGGCGGAACCAGATCACGCCGACCTGCGAGCGCACCATCTTGCCGCCGGTCGGCTCCGGGATGAAGCAGGCGTCCGCGCGATAACCGCGCTGCAGCGTCGAGAGCGCGCCGACGCCGGTGCTTTCCTCCTCGATCACGCTCTGGAAATGAATTCGCGCCGTCGGCCTGAACCCGGCCGCCTTGATCGCATCCAGCGCATAGAGCGCGCCGATCGTGCCCGACTTCATGTCGCAGGCGCCGCGGCCATACATCCGGCCGTTCTTGATCACCGGCGAGAACGGCGGCGTCTCCCACATGTCGAGCGGACCGGCCGGCACCACGTCGCAGTGGCCCTGCAGGATCAGCGAGTTTCCGGC
>JAEZEU010000380.1 GCA_023432885.1 Pseudomonadota bacterium
AGGTTCGGCTGCCGCGCATCCTCCGGCTCGCCGGCCAACTCGCGCAGCCTTGCGCGTCCGCGATGCAGCGACGCCTTCACCGCAGGCAGGCTTGACTGCAGGACATCACAGACTTCCTGCAGCGAGCCGCCGAGCACATCCGATAGAATCACGCAGGCGCGCTGCATGTCGGGCAGGCGCATGAAGGTGCGCAAGGAGGCGCTCGCGATCTGCCGGCTCGTCACCGCATCGATTTGGTCGGCGATCATGTCCAGCTCCGCATGCGAGAAAATCGCCGCCTGCCTGCTGCGCCGGCGCAGGAAATCCAGCGCCGTATTGTGCGCGATCCGGAACAGCCAGCCTTCGGGATGGCGCAGCTCGGCGGCGGGAAAGGCCTCCACCGCCTTGACCAGGGCATCCTGCAGCACATCCTCACCATCGATCACCGAGCCGACCATGCGCGCACAATAGCGATGCAGCCTTGGCCGCATCGCCACGAGCAAACGATCGAGACCGGCCGGCGCCGGTATTGCAGCTCGCGAAGTCATCGCCTCATCACGTCCCGTTATTTGACTGGCGCATGATCTGTCCGGAAAACCGGTTCGCACTCTGCGCCAATGCGGCCCTTCGGATTCGGATCTTGCTCCAGCATCCGGTAATTGCCGACTACGATGGCGCTGCTCCGCAGAGGCGGCTCCAGGCAACGTTCGCGGATCCCCGCCTGGAATTCCCCGAACGACTTCAGTGTCAGCAGCGGGCTCGGGCCGTCATCGGCATTCTCGACGATATGCACAAAACTGTCGTCATCGAGCCTAAACGTCAGATAGCGCACGCCCTCGGGCTGCGCAGCCATCAATTCGGCGAACACAGCCTTTACCAACTCCGCATTGCGATCGGCCGCCTCGGGCTTCGTCTTGTACCGGATCAGGGTTCGTCTCATGGCAGTCCTTGCTTGAGATGTTCGTCTCAAGGACGTTTGACGATGGCCAAAGGATTCCGTGCCAGCACGATTTCTTTCTCGATAGCGTGTCGCTATCGCCCGATTGGCGAATGCGGCTTGGACCTATCGATCCCTGTGCATACATACTTATTGCAATCCGGAGGCCCGACCGATGAACAAAGCGCCGCCAAAGCCCCATCACGTGGTGATCGTCGGCGCCGGCTTCGGCGGCCTGGAAACCGCGTTCCGGCTTGCCGGCGCGCCGGTCACCATCACCATGATCGACCGGCGCAACCATCATTTGTTCCAGCCGCTGCTGTACCAGGTAGCGACCGCCTCGCTCGCCACCTCCGAGATCGCCTGGCCGATCCGCTATCTCCTGCGCGACCGCCCCGAAGTGACGACGCTGTTTGCCACCGTCAACGGCGTCGATGCGGCGGGCAAGCGCGTGCTGCTCGAAGACGGCAGCGCCGTTTCCTATGACACGCTGGTGCTCGCCACCGGTGCGCGCCACGCTTATTTCGGCCACGACGAGTGGGAGCCATTTGCGCCGGGGCTGAAGACGCTGGAAGACGCCACGACCTTGAGGCGGCGCATCCTCGTCGCCTTCGAGCGCGCCGAGCGCGAGACCGATCCGGACAAACGCGCGGCGCTGCTTACCTTCGTCATCATCGGCGCGGGCCCAACCGGCGTCGAGATGGCCGGCACCATCGCCGACATGGCGCGCGATACGCTGCCGCCCGATTTCCGCAACATCGACACCCGCAAGGCGCGCGTGGTGCTGATCGAGGCTGGCCCGCGCGTGCTCGCCGGCTTTCCCGAGGACCTATCGGCCTATGCGCAGCGCTCGCTGGAAAAGCTCGGCGTCGAGGTGATGCTGGGCGAAGCCGTCACGGAATGTTCGGCGGACGGCGTCGTCTATGGCGGCAAGCGGCTGGAAGCGCGCACCCTGATCTGGGCTGCGGGTGTGCGCGCCTCGCGCGCCGCCGAATGGCTCAATGCGCCGCACGATCGCGCCTGGCGGTTGCAGGTCGAGCCTGACCTGACGGTACCCGGCCATCCCGACATCTTCGCCATCGGCGACACCACGACCATCAAGGGACCCGACGGCAATCCGGTGCCCGGCATCGCGCCGGCGGCGAAACAGCAAGGCCGGTACGTTGCGGCCGCCATCAAGGCGCGGCTTGCCGGCAAGACGCTGCCGCCGTTCCGCTACAGCCACGCCGGGAGCCTTGCGCAGATCGGCAAGCGGCTCGCGGTGATCGATTTCGGCAAGTTCAAGCTGCGCGGCACGATCGCCTGGTGGATCTGGGGCATCGCCCACATCTACTTCCTGATCGGCCTGCGCCACCGTCTCAGCGTCGCGCTGAGCTGGCTGTGGATCTACCTGCGCGACCAGCGCCCGGCGCGCCTGATCACGCAAGGCAGCAGCAAGGTGACGCAGTAGGTTTCCTTCCCTTCACCCCTTGTGGGAGAGGGTGAAGTGCTGCCCGCGGACGCGAACTACGACAGCTGCCAGCAACCAACCCAGGCGCGCGAGGCATCGTCGTTCAAGGCCGCAACGGCGGCAGCGCGCCGCGTCAGCACGGCGCGCTGATTGATATAGCCCTTGTCGGTGATCTCGCCGCCGTCCACCGACGCAGGTTCTGCAAGCAGCAGCGCGCGTGTGGCGTGGCCGGAAGAATGGGGAGATTGCGCCTTGAGCTTCGCAAGACCGTCGGCGATCGCGGCACGCACCCCGGCATGGCCGACCGCCTCGTCCGCGCTTGCGGAATCCGGCAAGCCGGCATGGGCGCGGCAGGCCGCAACATTGGCAAAGACCAGAAAGCGCACCTCGTCACCGCCATGTCCGGCGACGACGATATCTTGCGCCAGCGGCGCGAGAGCCGCGATGCCGGCGACGCGCAGCATGCCGACGCTGACCCAGGTGCCGGAGCTGAGCTTGAAATCCTCGGCAACGCGGCCGTCGAAGAAGAGCCCGCGTTCAGGACGCGCCGGATCGGCGAATTTCATCGCATCACCGATCAGGTAGAAGCCTTCCTCGTCGAAAGCCTGCGCGCTCAGATCGGGTGCCTTCCAGTAACCGGGCATGACGTTGGGCCCGCGCACGCGGACCTCAAGCTTGTCGCCGGAGGGCACCAGCTTCAGCTCGGTGCCGGGGATCGGCACGCCGATATTGCCGGAGCGCTCGGCCTGGAAGTGGCAGTCGGTGGCGAGCGGAGAAGTTTCGGTCGAACCCCAGGCCGACACCAGCGGAAGCCGCCGGCCGACGGTCTTGATCGACAGATCTTCCAGAGCCTCCCACAAATTTTGCGGCAGCGCCGCGGCGGCATAAAAGGCGAATTTCACACCGCCGAAGAATTTCCGGCACAACTCGTCGTCGCTGCGCAGCGCCGCGATCAGCATGTCGTATCCACGCGGCACGTTGAAATAGACGGACGGCACCACGCTGCGCAAATTGGCGAGCGACGTGCTGAAAAGTCCGGGCGCAGGCTTGCCGCCGTCGATATACAGCGTGGCGCCGTTGCGAAGCACCATGTTGAAGTTGTGATTGGCTCCGAAGGTGTGGCTCCACGGCAACCAGTCGAGGATGATGAAGTCCTCTCCGCCTTCGAGGAACGGCCAGACCTGCGCCTTGGCCTGCTGGTTCGAGGTGAGCATGCCGTGGGTGTTGATGACGGCCTTCGGCGTGCCGGTGGAGCCCGAGGTGAACAGGAACTTTGCGATCGTATCCGGCCTCACCGCCGCGAACGCCTTTGCGACGTCCGAGGTCTCCGGTGTCGAGGCGACGGCGCGGAATGGAATCGCCTCCCCATCGCCGGCAGTACCGCTGATGATCTTCGCCTGATGCTGCGCCTGGATGGCTGCGAGCGCGGCGGCAAACGGCTTCGTTCCGGAGACATAGATCGCTCCGGGCTCGAGCAGGGCGATCATGGCTTTGAGCTTCGCAAAATCCCGGGACATCAGCGAGTAGGCCGTCGAGACCGCGGCAACAGGCACGCCTGCATGCATCGCGCCCAGCGCGAGCAGTGCGTGATCCACGCTGTTGTCGGAGAGAACCACGAGCGGATGTTCCGCGCTCAGCCCCTGCGCCAGCGGCGATGGAGCGAACCTGCCTCAGCGCCTCGGCGTAGGTAACCGTCGTCCATGGCGCATCGCCCGCGCGTTCTCCGAGAAAGATGCGCGACGGCGCCACGCGCGCCCAGTGCTCAAGCCAGTCGCCGATGCAGCGCGCAGCCGGCTTTAGCGGCGTCGTCGACCTTACAATGGTGCTGCCATCGGCGCGGCGCTCGGCGACGATGGCGGGAGCGGCGAACATTCCCGCGGGATCGTTACGGCGGACAGCGGCAATCGGCATGATTTCCTCCCCTCGCCTCGACACGGGACACGGCCTCGTGAAGGGCTGCCTTTCGCCAAAGGTTAGACACTTGCCGCGGTCGATATCAAGCCGAAGCAATATTCGCCTGACGGCGATTGCGACAAGGATCACGCCGGCAGGATGTCCGCCAGCATGGTGCGGCCCTTCCTCACGGCCTGCCCCAGACGCTCCTTCAGCGACAGCGTCGGGCGCAGTGCTGACGATTCCAGGACATGAGACAGGTTCCCGCAGTGGGCGCCGCTGCGCGCAATCTCGGCATCGAGCGCCGCTGCAACCGCAGCCATGGACTTTCGCAACCGATTGCCCCACTCGCAATTATCGAGGTCGATGCGCGCCTTCAGCGCCTCCTCGATCGCATAGATCTCGCGCAGGATTCCTTTGGCGATCGTGATGCGATTGTTCCTCAGCGCAATGCGCAGCAACAGCTGCTTGTCGTCGACCTGGTCGAGCACCATCGAGACGACGATGGCGTAGGGAGTGGCTGATATTGCGTCAGGAGCCTTGCTCTCGACGGTGTTGGTGGCGAGATACATCAATTGCCATGGCGTCTTGAGACGCCTCGCGATCAGCGTCAGCGCGAACGGCACGGCATCGGCGTGCCTGGCCTTGAACGCGTTCAGCTGCTTCAGCACCTTGGCAAAAACCTGCCCGTCGAAATTCCTGATCCTTTCCGGAAGCGCCGCGGTGAATTCGGCCAACGCCTCACCCTCGCGCAGCACGGTGAACATTTTTGCCAGATCGTTGAAGGCCGCAGGCGAGCTCGTGTACTTCCTGAGGCCTTGCTGCAGGACCACAACTCCTTCGGCCGAGCGGATCGTTCCATCCAGATAGCCGAGCACCTTCTTCCTGAAGGCCGCGGCCAGCTTGTCCGCTTCCGGGCGGTTGTTGGCGGAGATCGCCTTGCCGGCTTTGGCGATGTACTCCTTCGCCATCGTCGACAACAGTTCTTCGCTCAGAATGTCCCAGATCGGCCCCAGCGATCCGCGCCCGATCTGCCCGGCATTGGCGCGCTCGGACGCGCGATCGACCAGTACCGGCTCCAGCGGCTGGAAGAAATATCGTCCGGGATTTCCGATGCGATCGTGGCTGTGCCCCGCGGCGATCAGTTCCGTGCGCAGGGAGGCGATCAGCTCTTCCAGGCGCGGAAGGTCCTCGCCCTCCAGATGCAGCCGCTCGAGTTCGACAAGCAGCCGCCCGCGCACCTGCGGCGCGAGTTGCGCCAAGTACTCCTTGAGCTTGTCGCTTGCACTGCCCGGTTGCGCCATCGGAGGCAACGCCCCCCTTCGTGCCCATTTGCGCGGGCCACCTGGTTCCGGTGACTAAATACCGTGAAAAGGTGAATTTCGCGGAAACATGCAACCGGCACGTTTGCCAGCTGCGTTACTGCGATCCTCAGTCGTAAGATGCTGATGCGACTGCTTACTTATTGGGCAGATGCCGCGACAGAGTACCGGAGTCCGATTTGCGCTTCTCTCCTAAAGTATTGATACAGCGGATTAATTTGCAACAGCCTCCGCGTCGGGTCGTGTACACAATGGCACATGGCTTGCTTCGGTGCCGACGATGAAGATTACAGACGGAGACATGGCGTGCCCGAGACAGTAGCTGCGATCGTGGCCGCGCATCGCGACGGATCGGCTTCGCCGGCCGAAACCGTGGCGCGCAGCTATCGGCGCATCCGGGAGCACAACGACCCTGCCATTTTCATCACGCTACGCGATGAGAAGGATGCGATCGCCGAGGCAGAAAGCCTCGCAACGAAAGATGCAGCCGACCTGCCGCTGTTCGGCGTGCCCGTGGCCGTCAAGGACAATATCGACGCCGCAGGCCTGCCGACCACCGCAGCATGCCCGGCCTTCTCCTATCAGCCGGCGCAGGACGCGACCTGCGTCGCGCGGCTGCGCGCCGCCGGCGCCATCGTCATCGGCAAGACCAATCTCGACCAGTTCGCGACCGGCCTCGTCGGCGTGCGCTCGCCTTACGGCATTCCCGTCAATCCGGTCCGCAGCGATCTCGCGCCGGGCGGGTCGAGTTCGGGATCGGCAGTGGCGGTGTCGGCCGGCCTCGTGCCGCTCGCACTCGGCACCGATACCGCCGGCAGCGGCCGAGTGCCTGCCATGCTCAACAACATCGTCGGACTGAAGCCGAGCCTTGGGCTCATCTCCACCGCCGGCGTGGTCCCGGCGTGCCGGACGCTCGACTGCGTCTCCGTGTTCTCGCTCACCGTCGACGATGCGATTGCCGCGCTGAAGGTGATGGCCGCTCCCGACGCA
>JAEZEU010000498.1 GCA_023432885.1 Pseudomonadota bacterium
ACTTTTAAAGAATCGGGCCAAAGCTCGTTTCAGCGCGGCGAAATACGCCCAACACGGCAAAAAGCCGCGGCGAAAACAACGGGTCCTGCGTCATGGCTACGATCGCATCAGCCAACCCTCCCGCTCCCGGCACCGGTCACGTCGCCTCGGCAAACCCGTTCGCCGAATTCGGTGCCTTCTGGCGGGCGTTCTTCGCCAGGGCGTTCAACCCCTATCGCCCGGAACTGCACTATATGCGCGGCCCCGGCCCGGCTTGGCGCGCCAAGCATATGCGCGGCCAATAGGGCATTCGGGTCAATGGAGATTTGGGGCCGTAAGGCAGCCCGGCCCGTGTCCGATTTTTGAGCCGTTCATACGGCCCCGCGCTTGCCTGCGGCCCGATTGCGCGCGACCATGGCACCCCCTCCGACGGCGCCTTCCGCCGTCATCCCTGCCAAAATCGGACCACCTCCATGACGCGGCTGCGCTGTGCAATCCCGGATGACTATTTCGACATCGCTCTCAAAGTGGCGGACTGGTCCAAAATCCGCGACCGCGTCGACATCACCGTCTTCAAGGAGCCGTTCCCGAACGAAGCGGCCGCAGCGGACGCGCTGAAGGATTTCGAGATCATCTGCGCCATGCGCGAGCGCACCGCATTCCCTCGCTCGCTGTTCGAGGCGCTGCCGAAACTGAAACTGCTGATCACCTCCGGCATGCGCAACGCGTCGATCGACGCGGACGCGGCCAGGGATCGCAAGGTCGTCTATTGCGGCACGCAGTACACCCGCGACCCCACCGCGCCGCTGACGATGGGCCTGATACTGGAATTGACCCGCGGCGTCGGCCGGGAGAACGCGCGCATGCATGCGGGCGAACCCTGGCAGGCTTTTGCGGGCACCGAGATCGAGGGCAAGACGCTCGGCATCCTCGGTCTCGGCAAGCTCGGCAGCAAGGTAGCCGGCCTTGCAAAGGCATTCGGCATGAATGTCATCGCGTGGAGCCCGAACCTGACGCCGGAAAAATGCAAGGAAGCCGGAGTCTCCTACGCAAGCAAGGAAGAGCTGTTTTCGACCGCCGACATCGTCACAATCCATGTGGTGCTGAGCCAGCGCTCGCGCGGCCTTGTCGGCGCCGCCGACCTCGCGCGGATGAAGCCCACCGCCTATCTCGTCAACACCGCGCGCGGGCCCATCGTCGATGAGGACGCATTGCTCGACGTGCTGCAGCGCAAGACGATCGCCGGCGCCGGTATCGATGTGTTTTCGGTCGAGCCGCTGCCGGTGGAGCACCCGTTCCGCAAGCTCGACAATCTCGTACTCACGCCGCACCTCGGTTACGCGACGCGGGAAAGCCTCGGCGTTCACTACAGCCAGATGGTCGACTGCATCGACGCCTTCACCGGCGGTGCCGAGCCGCCGCGGCGGCTGGCGTGAGCAACTCCTCCCCTTCTAATCAAAACAGCGAAACAACCCCATGCAAAGTAGCCGGCAGCCGCCGGCATGGATTGCTGGGCGATACTTGACACGTCGGGCAAATCAGCGGCACTCCTCCAGCATCGCAATTTGTAGAGCGGCGTGACACGCCGCAACTGCTTCACAGGCGACCGCCGCAGTCTCACCGCGGCCTTTAAGTGACAGATGCGCCGGGGGCCCAACAGCGCGAAAAAGTGTGCTCGGTTCCGAGGCCACAAAAGGCTCTAACCTGAAGTTCCGGTTAGCGCCGGCGATGCTCCTCCGATGCGATGGTCCATGGGTTCCATCAGAACATTGATGACCTGTTCCAACGGCCTTGATCGATATCAAAGCTGCACATCATCCCCGGCATAGGGTCCTGAGCGCATCATCTGTCCACAACGCGGCGGAGAATGTCATGAAGGCGCTCGTCTATAACGCCCCTGGGAAGAAGACAGTAGAGGAAAGGCCAAAGCCTGAATTGTCTGCTCCGACCGACGCGGTCATCAAGCTCTCGAAGACGACCATCTGTGGCACCGACCTCCACATATTGAAGGGCGATGTCCCGACCTGCACCCCGGGACGCATTCTCGGCCATGAGGGCCTCGGCGTAGTCGAGAAGGTTGGCGACGCCGTCACCGCCTTCAAGCCTGGCGATCGTGTGATTGTTTCCTGCATCTCGTCGTGCGGGACCTGCGAGTATTGCCGGCGCGGAATGTACTCCCATTGCATCAATGGCGGATGGATCCTCGGCAACAAGATCGATGGGACGCAGGCGGAGTTCGTCCGCACACCTTTCGCCGATACGAGCCTCTATCACGTTCCGGCGGGGGCCGAAGAAGATGCGCTCGTCATGCTCAGCGACATTCTGCCGACCGGGTTCGAGTGCGGTGTGCTCAACGGGAAAGTCCAGCCGGGATCGACCGTGGCTATCGTCGGTGCCGGGCCGATTGGCCTCGCCGCACTTCTCACGGCCCAGTTCTACTCGCCGGCCGAGATCATCATGATCGATCTCGATGACAACCGGCTTGAGATTTCATCCCGGTTCGGTGCGACGGCTGTTATCAACAACAGTGATGGCAAGGCGGTGGAGAAGGTCATGAAGATGACCGGCAACCGCGGGGTCGATACCGCAATCGAGGCCGTCGGCGTGCCGGCCAGCTTCATCACTTGCGAGGATATTGTCGCGCCAGGTGGCGTCATCGCAAATGTCGGTGTCCACGGTGTAAAGGTGGATTTGCACCTGGAGCGCCTGTGGGACCGCAACATCTCCATCACGACGAAGCTCGTCGATACCGTGACGACGCCGATGTTGCTGAAAACGGTGCAATCCCGCAAGATCGACGCGAAAAAGCTTATTACTCACCGCTTCACGTTCGACAAGATCCTGGAGGCCTACGAGACGTTCAGCGCCGCCGCCAAGACGCAAGCCCTCAAGGTTCTGATCGAATTCTAAACGCGTCGAATTGCGAACACTGACTGCGCCACGATCGAGCAGGGATAACACTGCGGCTGCGGGCCGGCGGTCATCTGGCAGCGCCGAACGCGCGAATCTGGCTGACGGCGTTCTCGACTTTCATGTCGAGATAGAGTTTTCCGAGTTCGGCCGAGGCCAGCGCGGGCGAACCCTGCACGCCGTTCGCCTCATTGGCGGCCGCGATCTGGTCTTTCCTGATCCATTCATCCGCACCGAGAAACATGATCGCAGACGTATCGGGAATCCCCGCGTGCAATTCCTTGCTCGAGATGCCGCGCTTGGCGAGCAGTTCGTCGAACTGCGCATCGGCCTTGCTGTAGAGATCGCCGACATGAAGCACGCGTGCGCCGCCCTTCTTCGCTTGGGCATCGAGCGCCTGCGCCACGCGCGCCATCTCCTCCTGCCCGCCGCCATGGTCGCCCATCAGCGCCACAAGCTTGAAGCCGGCGCTGAGCGCGCTCTGCGCCACCGCGCGGACGACGCCTGAGAAGACGTCCGGCGGCAACGTCACCGAACCGGGAAAACGCATATGCGCGCTCTTCGCCGCGGCGTCTCCGGTGATGGCGAAGGGAATGACGGGATAGACCAGGGCATCGCCGAGCCTGGCCGCAATCTGCTCGGCGCAATAACGCGCGATAACATTATGCTTGCCGATCGCCATGTGCGGGCCGTTCTGCTCGCTGCTGCCGACGAAAATGATCGCGGTGGACTTGCCGCCCGCAATGGCATCGCGCACTTCCGGCCAGGTGAGGTCGTCGATCCAGACCGAGCGCGTTTGCGCCGTCGCCGGAACTGCGCCGACCGCGACGAGCGTAACGGCAGCGATCATGGCCATGAGCCATTGCAGTGTCTTCACGGCGCCCCCCAAGGAGTGGAATCAGACCCAGCATAGGAGAGGCTTATCAATGCTCAAGCCGCATGCGTTGAAGTTCACGCAGAGCATGGAAAAGCCCGCTCTCAACTTCCTCAAGGAGGATGAGAGCGGGCTTGAGGTTTCAGCCTGGGCGCCGATCAGCGGATCGTGGTCGGGGGCGGCAGCGGCGGTACCACGGTCGTTCCGGTGCCCGGGACCGGGCCGGAGACGTGGGCCTGCGGCGGCGCAGCGGCACCGGTCGTACCGCCGGCAGCCGCCGGCGGAGACGCGGCGGCGGTAGCCGTTCCCGGCGGCGGACCGCCGGGCAGAACGACGACGCGCGTGCCGACCTTGGCGCGCTCAAAGAGGTCGGAGACGTCCTCGTTCAGCATCCCGATGCAGCCGGAGGAGACGAACTTGCCGATGGTCGAGGGCTGGTTGGTGCCATGGATGCGATAGACGGTCGAGCCGAGATACATCGCGCGCGCGCCCATCGGATTGCCGGGTCCGCCGGCCATGAAGCGCGGCAGATAGGGCTGGCGCTCGATCATCTCGGCCGGCGGATGCCAGTCCGGCCACTCGGCCTTCCTGGTGATCTTCTGAACGCCCGTCCAGGTGAAGCCGTCGCGGCCGACGCGCACGCCGTAGCGAATCGCGCGGCCACCGCCCAGCACGTAATAGAGATAGGTATTGGAGGTATCGACCACGATGGTGCCGGCCGGCTCCTTGGTCGCGAACGCAACCTCCTGCCGGCGCAGATGCGGCGGCAGCTGCGCGGGACCTACTTCCGGCTGCTCTTCCGGCGGCAGCGCGGCGAGCTGGATCGGCTTGCCGTCGGCGCCGACTTGCGGCTGCTGTTGCGGCACCGCGCCCGTAACGGCCGGGGCGGCTCCGATCACGCCCGGCGGGCGCAACGCATCGTCATTGGAAGTGACGCCGTAGCCCGGGCTGCCGACCGGTGCTGTGCCCGGCGGACGGTCGGCATAGATCACCGCCGGCGGACCGGCCGGACGGCCATAGCGGGGATCGTCGGGCGAAAGGATAGGCCCGGTCGGGGCAGGCGGCGCTGCGTTCGAGTAAGCCGGACGGCCGTAACGCGGATCATCGGGAGACAGAATCGGACCCGTCGGGGCAGGCGGAGCCGCGTTTGAGTAGGCCGGACGGCCATAGCGCGGGTCATCGGGCGACAGGATCGGACCCGTTGGTGCTGCGGGCGGCGGAACGTTCGAATACACCGGGCGGCCATAGCGCGGATCGTTCGGCGACAGCACGGGACCGGGCGGCGGCAACGCGGTCGAAGCCTGGGCGTTCGGTGCATCCTCGTCGTCCAGCTCGTCGAAATCGGGAGTACCGGGACGGCGGCGTTCATCGACGACGTACCCGCCGGGCGGGTAACCGGGCGCGGCCGAATAAACCGAGCCGGGAGATACCGGATAGCTCTGCTGGGCCTGCGCCGGCGGAGTCCCCGCCGCAGCGGCCGCCACAGCAGCGCCGATCGTCAGAATTCTCTTGATCATCATCGCCCTTGTATAGTCCCCAAGCCACACTGGACCGTTAACGGCTGGATGGCGGAAGATAGCGGCGCATTCAAGACAAATCCGCGAAACCCCGCCCAGATCAAGCGAATTGTGATTCCTATCCTATCGGGGAACGCCCGTTTTGAAGGCCGTTTCCTCCGTTTTGGCAAGCATTCTGGCCCTGCTTTTGCAGCCGACGGCATGGTGCGGATTGCTGTATTCTGGATTCAGCCTGATTCGCGGCGGCGAACGCGGCTGATCCAGTGTTTCACCGCGTTCCCTCGAGCCCGCAACACGCCGCTTTGGCGGAACCGACCTCATGCTCCCCGGAATCCGTTTCCTTCTCGCCGCGATCCTCCTTTCCACGTCCATCCTGATTTTCGGCCTCGGCGCCGCAGCCCTGCTGCGGGCGGCGCATGAGGAGGTCGCCAACGTTCCGGCGCGGAGGGTGATCCCCGAGCCGGTCTTTGCGCAGCAAACCGATCCGCCGCTCCCGACGTTGTCCCTGCTCCGGGTCGAGCCGGCTGTGCCCGAGAAGGCGCCGGATGCGCAGCCCGCGGGCATGCCTGTGCCGGAACCCGCTCCGGAGGCCGTCCCGGTCCCGAACGTGGAAACGGAAACGCTCGCCGCGCTAAAGGCGGACGCCATCGCGCCCGCCGAGACGGCAACACCTGAACCCTCGGCAACGCCGGAAGTCGAGAGGAAACCAGATGCCGAGACGAAACCAGATGCCGCCGCGGCGGAAACGCCGGCAGCGCAACCCGCTGCCGCCGAACCGCCGCCTGCGGCCGAGCCGAAGCTTGCTGCTGTCGATGCCCCACCATCGCTGCCGGTCGAAGCTGCGCCAGTCCCTCCGGAGCAGACCGCAGAGCCTGCGACGACGGACGCAGGCTTGTCGGCGATGAAAGCGGCTGCGCTCGGCGATCCGTTGGCGAAGCTCGAGAAACCGGCTGAAGCGAATAAGGCAGACGAGAAATCCGATCGTGCCGAACTCCGCAGGCAACAGCGAGCCGAACGCGCCAAGGAGCGCCGGCGACAGGCGGCGCGACGCGCAAGGCTGGCGGCCCAGCAAGCCGCTGCAACCCCCCAAGTCGCCGATCCGTTTTCGCTGATGACGCAGACTACGCAGCCGGCGACAACAACGCG
>JAEZEU010000437.1 GCA_023432885.1 Pseudomonadota bacterium
GGATAAGCCGGACCGGTTGGGCAGAGATCGGCGGCAGGTTCATGCGAAGGGGCCGCTCCGACCCGGCTCATTGAGATAGCCGTGAATGCCCGAGCGCCGCGTCCTTACCCTCAGGGCGCCGGGTTCAGCTGTGCGTCGGCCAGTGCCGCTCGCGGAACCAGATGCGGTACTCCGACGACATCTTCGCGCGCTGCGCCTGTGGTGCACGCCGCTTGCACGTAGATGCCTCCTCGCTGCTATCAGGCGCGCCCCACCTCACTTCGACGCAGTCGTTCGGGTTGTAGGCCATCTCGAAGCTGGTGGCCCGGTCGAGGACCTCCTTGAGAGACAGCGTCCACTGCGAACCATCGCTGCGGGTGTAGGATATTTTTCGCGAGGCGAGTTCGGACGCAAGCACGCCTTGCAGTTCGCTTTTCACGTCATCGATGCTCTTGCCGTTCGGCATCGCGTAGCGCGCTCCACGGCGCACGACGCGATCCGGATAACCTCGCACGACGTCAATCGCGATCAGCAGGCGAAAATCGCGCGCCGGTGTGGAGTAGTCCTCCCAGGCTCCCGTCGTCTCGAAGATCGAAGGGCCGTTGGGCATGGCGACCTCGCCAGGCTGCTTTTCCTGATATTTTCGCCCGTTCTCGACCGAGGTCACACGTGTCTTTACCTGCTCGTTCAGACTCGCAATGGCGTCGGTCATCGCTTTCACGGGATCGAGAGGCTCGGGCGACATCACGTCATCCATGCGATCGTAAAAATCCTCGGCACTCATCTTTGACTGATCGAGCGAAAAATCGGCGTACTGCGGATTGTTGGTGATTTCGGCGTTAGCCAGCCGCCGCAGCGAACCGCCTTTGTCGCGCACGATTGGCCGGAAGTGCTTGAAGCCCGGGCTGCCGAGCGCAGGATCGAGCACGAACAGGAAATTGCCGCGCCAGAAACGCTTTCGCGTGATCGACCCGTCGGGCTCTGCATCGACGGCGAGGAAGACGCCCGGCTTGCCGTCCGTCTCCGGCACGCGATGAACGAGCATCAATACGTGTCCATAGGGATCGGCGTACACCGTGCCGGGGCGCAGCGTATTTTGCTCCAGCGGAATAGTGTAGAAATCGGTGTTTTCGTCGCCCGCAGTGACCCGCACAGCGCCCGTATGTACGACGTCGCCGACGTCCCGCAGATATTCACTGAACGTTGTCGGCGGCTTTGGCTGCGGCTTCGGGGGAGCCGCAAACGGCGCCAGCGTGTCAGCCGACCGGGGCCCGCCGAACAGGTTCAGGATCCTCGGCACTGGCCCAGGCGGCGTGGCGTCGGCCATCGTCGCCGGTGCAATCTCCTGTTCGGGCGGTGCCGGTGGACGTGTCGCCTCCGGATGCTCCATGTCGAACCATTGGTAGCATTTTGGCGCCCTGCCGCCGGCGCCGCGCGAGCAATTGGAATAGCCGAACGGCAGCCCCATCTTGTAGGCAAAATAGGCGCGCAGAAAGTACACGAAATCGGCGCAGTCGGGGCGAAGGCCGGTCTTCACATTGTCTTCACCGCGGCCAAGATAGTTGAACAGGAAATTGCGTGAGCGGTCGCGCAGGACTTCATGCCAGGCTTTCCAGGACAGATCCTGATCGGCAGGAGCGTCGAACAGCTTTTCGATCCACGCCGAAAACAAGACCTCCGTCTCGCGATTCCAGCTGTTCTGCACCTTCCAGAAGCGGCCGGGGGGAATAGCCACAGGGGCAGGTTTGCGCGCGCTCACGGAGATATCGTGAGTGATCGTACTGCAATCCGCCGTCGGGTTGTCGACCGCGAGCGTGGCGTGCCACGTCCCCGCGGCCGGCTCGGCAACCTCGGCAAACCAGGAGTACGGCGCACCGCCGCGTCGATCGGACGACCTGGCCGCAACGCTTCCATCGGGCGCGACCAGCGACATCACACCTTCGAGCGGCTTTCCGCTGACGATCATGACGCGCAGCGGCGCCCCCTTCCAAGGAGCGAGCGGCGAGGGCAACACCGAGATCTCTGCCTTCTCCCCGCATGGGCTCGCCGCCGCGTGGGCCGGCGAGGCCACTGTTGTGTAAATGAGAGCGGCTGTTGCAGAAGCAAACCGGCTGGCGAGATGCATTTTGACAACCCTTCTGGAATGCGGAATCGCACTTGCCCCTGCCCACCCCACCCGGACGTCGTCGCTCCGGCCGCCACTTTCACGCGCGGTCCCTTGTCCCGACTGAGGTCAGTTGCCACTCCAGCGGGCGAAGTTCTCAAAGCAGAAGCCGAGCATGCGAATAACCGAGGACCACGATTGTCGGGCGAAGCGCCGTTGATATGGCGAAACCGGCGCGGCGCGAATTTTGTGAAATAGTTGTTGCCGCGCTGCCACGCAGAGTCAGTGATATTGACCAATGCGCGATGTGTCCTTCAGGACACGAGCGGCGGTCGAGGCAAGCGCACACCGATATCCGTCCTGTTTCAGACTGCAGCATGCGCAGCTAGCGATCGCATGCAAATGGCCTCGCGCCTCGAACGGGACGGGAGAGCATCATGACGAGATATGGAAATCTGACGAGATCGGCGGTCGCCGCTCTCACGGCAGTGCCGATAGCCGGCCCGGCATCTGCCGCGCAAAGGGCGCGGAAAGATTGTGACACTCTTTCAAACTTGCGTGAGCAAGTGCATTCACAAGGGTGTCATACTAATTTGCCGCGAAACTATCGTTCTCGATCCAACGATTGTCGTCCAATGACTGCATTGCAGGAGTGAGGTTCGCGGGCCCCGAGATGATAGCGACCCGCCCTTCGATAGCAGCCAAAGAGCAGAGGCTCGTAGCGTTGATTTAGATCAATCAATGCCTCCAGCATTCATCCACCCTTTGCTCGGGTTGCAATGGAAAGCGCGCGCTAGGGAAAGCAGCACCAGCTTCCAGCTAGCCCGCATTTGGATAGCTCAGTCGGCCGGCGATGGGGCCGGGGCCGCGGTCCGATAGAGCATGAGGATCTTCGCTCGATATTGTAAGCTCCACGTTGGCGGAGTGAGGTTCGGAGGCACCGCGTGATGACGTCGCTTCCTCTGTCGCCACGGTCACGATCCGCGCCAGGACCGGGTAAGCTTCCCTCGGAGACCGAAGGGATG
>JAEZEU010000487.1 GCA_023432885.1 Pseudomonadota bacterium
GGTCCCCAAACCGTCCCAATCCGCCTTCCATCGCTCGCTCCATCAGGCACAACCCTCCCGATGGATTCAGACTTCATACGATCTGGCAAGTCGCCGGCGGCCCGAGATGTGTGAACATGCTAGGGCTTGTCCCGGGCATCCACGTCTTTACAGTCGCGCGGCACGTGGATGGCCGGAACAGGTCCAGCCATGACGAGGAAAAATCATGGCCGCCCTCCCCGACATCCCGCTCCCCGCATCGATCCGCTCGCGCTACGTCGAGAACGTCAACGGCCTCTGCATGCATGTGCTGGAGGCCGGCTACGAGACGCGGCGGCGGCCGTGCCTCCTCCTGCTGCACGGCTTCCCTGAACTCGCCTATAGCTGGCGCAAGGTGATGCCGACCTTGGCCGAGGCCGGCTATCACGTCATCGCGCCGGACCAGCGCGGCTATGGCCGCACCACCGGCTGGGATCCGGATTACGACGGCGATCTTGCATCCTTTCGCCTGCCCAATCTCGTACGCGACGCGGTCGGGCTGGTACACGCATTCGGCTACCGCAGCGTCGATGCCGTCATCGGGCACGACTTCGGCAGCTCGGTTGCGGCCTGGTGCGCGCTGATCCGGCCCGACGTCTTCCGCTCGGTGGTGATGATGAGCGCGCCGTTCGGCGGCCCGCCGTCGCTCCCCTTCAACACGGCGGATAATCCTGCGAAGCCGCCGACCGAAGATCCGGTGCATCGCGAGCTCGCAGCGCTGCCGCGGCCGCGAAAGCATTACCAGTGGTACTACTCGACGCGCGAAGCCAACAACGACATGCACAAGGCGCCTCAGGGCGTGCATGACTTCATGCGGGCCTATTACCACCACAAGAGCGCGGACTGGAAAGCGAACGCGCCCTATCCGCTGAAATCCTGGTCCGCGGACGAACTCGCGAAATTGCCGACCTATTACGTCATGGATCTCGCCGAAGACATGGCTACGACCGTGGCCAAGGAGATGCCGTCGGCCGCCGAGATCGCCGCCAACAGATGGCTGCCTGACAGCGAGCTCGCCATCTACGCCGCCGAATATCAGCGCAACGGATTCCAGGGCGGACTGCAATGGTACCGCTGCGGTACGTCAGGTGCGTTCAATTCGGAGCTGCAAACCTGGTCTGGCCGCACCATCGACGTGCCGTCGGCCTTCATCTCCGGCAAGCAGGACTGGGGAACTTACCAGCGCCCCGGCGTGTTCGAGGCCATGCAGACGAAAGCATGCACCGGCATTATCGGCTGCCACCTCGTCGATGGCGCCGGGCACTGGGTGCAGCAGGAGCAGCCCGGCGAAGTGAGCCGCCTGCTGCTTGCGTTTCTGCGCGATCCACGCCGCAGCTGACGATTGACCCTGTTTTCCAGCCGGCCTAGATTTAGAATAGTTCTAAATTGTGAGCGCAGAGAGATCAGGGCCATGGCTGTGAAGAGTTTCGCCGATCTCAGTGAGCGGGAAGTGCTGGCCGTCGCGATCGCGGCCGAAGAGGAAGACAGCCGCATCTACATGACCTTTGCGGAGGACCTCGCCGAGCGTTACCCGGATTCCGCAAAGCTGTTCGAGCAGATGGCGGAGGAGGAGCGCGGTCACCGCCATCGGCTGCTCGAAATGTACGAGCAGCGCTTCGGCCCGCATCTGCCACCCATCCGCCGCGAGGACGTCAAGGGCTTCCTCAAGCGCCGCCCGATCTGGCTGACCAAGAACCTCCCGCTCGACACCATCCGCAAGGAAGTCGAGACCATGGAGCTGGAAGCCGAGCGCTTCTACGCCCGCGCCAGCGAGCAGGCGCAGGATGTCGGCGTGCGCCGCCTGCTCGGCGATCTCGCCGATGAAGAGAAGAACCACGAGAAGCACGCGGTCAAGCTGACCGGCGAGATCCTCAAGCCCGACGTGCGGGCGGAGGAAGACCGGACGCGGCGGCGCATGTTCGTGCTGCAATACGTCCAGCCCGGACTCGCGGGCCTGATGGACGGCTCGGTCTCGACGCTGGCGCCGCTGTTTGCGGCGGCCTTCGCGACGCAGCACAACTGGCAGACCTTCCTCGTCGGCCTCGCCGCCTCGATCGGCGCCGGAATCAGCATGGGCTTTGCCGAAGCCCTGTCCGACGACGGCTCGCTGACCGGGCGCGGCTCGCCCTGGCTGCGCGGCATCACCTGCGGGCTGATGACGACGCTCGGCGGCCTCGGCCACACCATGCCCTATCTGGTGCCGGATGCGTGGCCGAACGCGTTCTGGATCGCCACTGCGATCGCCTGTGTGGTGGTGTTCTTCGAGCTCTGGGCCATCGCCTTTATCCGCGCGCGCTACATGGATACGCCGTTCCTGCACGCGGTGTTCCAGATCGTGCTCGGCGGCGCCATCGTGCTTGGCGTCGGGATACTGATCGGCGCGGCCTAGCAGCCGCGGACATTCTGCCGCCATGACCGCGGTCACGGTCAAGCGGCGAATGCCTCCGATACCTGCAACACCGCAGCGCCCTTCGCACGATGATTTGAAATCGGCCGTCCGTCTTGCGAGGGGCGCGCAAACCGCGCATCATCCGTCGCAATAAAAACGGAGGACGTCCTTGGCCAAATCGCAGTGGAGTTTTGAGAGCGCCGTCAACCTGTCGGCGGCGCTCGCCGCGAGGGAAGTATCCGCGGTCGAACTGGCAAAGGACGCCATTGCCCGCATCGAGCGGCATGATGCGAAGATCAACGCGATTTGCGTGCGCGATTTCGAACGCGCGCTGCAAGCGGCGCGCGAGGCCGACGCGGCGCTGGCGCGCGGCGACAAGAAAGCGCTGCTCGGCATTCCCCTCACCGTGAAGGAATCCTACAATATCGCGGGCCTGCCCACGACCTGGGGCATTCCGCAGCAGAAGGACTTTGTCCCCGGCGAAGACGCCCTCTCGATTACCCGCGTCAAGGAAGCGGGCGGCGTCATCCTCGGCAAGACCAACGTGCCGCTCGGGCTCGGCGACTGGCAGAGCTATAACGAGATCTACGGCATCACCAACAACCCCTACGATCTCGGCCGCACGCCGGGCGGCTCTTCCGGCGGATCGTCGGCGGCCCTCGCCGCCGGCTACGGGCCGCTCTCGCTCGGCTCCGACATCGGCGGCTCGCTGCGCGTGCCGGCGTTTCATTGCGGCGTCTACGCACACAAGCCGACCTTCGCGCTGGTGCCCTCGCGCGGCCACACGCCGCCGCCCTTCCCGCCGCTGCCGCTCGACCGCGATCTCGCCGTGATCGGCCCGATGGCGCGCTGCGCCGCCGATCTCTCGCTCTTGCTCGACGTCATCGCCGGCCCCGACCCGCTCGACGCCGGCAAGGCCTATCGTCTCGAATTGCCGGCGCCGCGCCACAACACGCTGAAGGAATTCCGCGTGGTTGTGATCGACAGCGATCCCGTAATGCCGACGGACTCCGTGGTGCGCGGCTCGATCGAGAAGCTCGCAGGCAATCTCGGCAGGGCCGGCGTCAAGATCGAGCGCCATTCGGAGCTCTTGCCGGACTTCACCGCCTCGACCGGACTCTATATGCGCATGCTGCTGTCGTTCCTGGCGGCGTCGTTCCCGCCCGACGTCTATGCCGGCGCGCAGGCAGCCGCGCAAGCCATCCCGCCTGGCGATACCAGCCTCGGCGCAGAACGCCTGCGCGGCATTGCGATGTCTCATCGCGACTGGGTGATGGCCGACGGCGCCCGCGCGCGGCTGCGTGCGCAATGGCGCGAGTTGTTCAAGCAATATGACGCCGTGATCTGTCCGATCATGCCGACGCCGGCCTACAAGCACGACCACACACCCGACCAGGAAAGCCGCCGCATCCACATCGACGGCAAGGCGCATGTCTATCCCGACCAGCTGTCATGGCCGGGCATCGCGACGCTGCCGGGCCTGCCCTCCACCGCGATCCCGACCGGCTTCTCGCCCGACGGCCTTCCGCTCGGCGTGCAGATCGTCGGGCCTTGGCTGGAGGACCGCACCACGATCAAGCTCGCCGAACTGATCGAGCGCGAATTCGGCGGCTTCAAGCCGCCGGCGATGTTCGATGATTGATGCCGACCAAGGCCACACCGTCATTGCGAGGAGCGAAGCGACGAAGCAATCCATAGCGCAACAAGCGGACAGGTGGATTGCTTCGCTTGGCCCGCCATGACGAAACAGGGAGCGGAGAAAAATGAACAACGACCTCGCCGAGCTGACGAGGCTCAACCACGACTATGTCGCATCCGTGCAGAATTCCGACGTCAAGCGCTTTGACGAAATCCTCGCGGCGGATTTCTATTGCTCCAATCCCGACAAGTCGCTGGTCGACCGCGCCGCGTTCCTGGAGCAGACTGCAAAGCCGGTCGCGATCCGAAACCTCAGGGCCGAGGACGTGAAGATCCGCATCCTCGGCGATTTCGCCATCATCCACGCCGCAACGAGCTACAACACGCCGGACGGCCAGCAGGCGCACGGCCGCTACACGGATTGCTGGGCCAGGCAGAACGGCAAGTGGCTGGCGGTATCAGCGCATGTGACGCGGTGATTGCTTCCCGACCATTCCGGGGCCGGCGCAACGCGTGAGCCCGAAATCTTGTGCCGCATAACCTCTGGATTCCGGGTTCGCGTCTTCGACGCGCCCCGGAATGACGACGTTGTCGTCGTCAGCTGTCAAACATGATCACGCTGCGCAGCGTCTTGCCTGCTTTCATGTTGGCAAAGCCCTCGTTGATTTCCGGCAGCTTCAGCTTGGCAGAAATCCAGTCTTCGAGATGCAGCTTGCCGCGCATGTAGAACTCGACCAGGCGCGGCATGTCGACGCGGAAGTGGTTGGAGCCCATCGACGAGCCCTGGATGCGGCGTTCGCGCAGGAAGTCGAAGCCGTGCAGCTCGATCTTCTGGCCGAACGGGATCATGCCGACGATGGTGGCGGTGCCGCCGGGCGCCAGCATGGCAAAGCACTGCTCGGCGGTTTCCTTGCGGCCCAGCACCTCGAAGGAGTGATGCACGCCGCCTCCCGTGAGCTCGCGCACCTGCTGCACGACGTCGCCGCGGGCGGGGTCGACGATGTCGGTCGCGCCCAGCTTGGTCGCAAGCTGCAGCTTTGCCGGATTGGTGTCGATGGCGATGATGCGCCCCGCGCCTGCGATCGCCGCGCCATTGATCGCGGCCATGCCGACACCGCCGCAGCCGACCACCGCAACCGTCTCGCCGGCCTGTACCTTCGCCGTGTTCACCACCGCGCCATAGCCGGTGATGACGCCGCAGCCGATCAGCGCGGCGAGTTCCAGCGGCATGTCCTTGCGGATCTTCACGATGGCGTTCTCGTGCACCAGCATCTGCTCGGCAAAGGAGGAGAGGTTGAGGAACTGGTTCAGCTTCTCCGCCTTGCCCCATTGCAGGCGGTTGGACTGGCCCGGCAGCATCTTCACCGTCGTGTCGGTGCAGAGCACGGTACGGCCGGTGGTGCAATTGTCACAGGTGCCGCAGAACACCGACAGACACGTCACGACATGATCGCCGGGCTTCACATAGGTGACGTCGGAGCCGACCTTCTCGACCACGCCGGCGGACTCATGGCCGAGCACGGCCGGCAGCGGATGTGGGTAGAGGCCTTCGATGAAGTGCAGATCGGAGTGACAGAGGCCGGCGACCTTGGTGCGGATCAGGACTTCGCGCGGGCCGGGATTCGGCACGCTGATGTCTTCGATCACGAGCGGCTTGTTGACTTCGTACAGAACGGCAGCCTTCATCGGTCGTTTTCCCCTGATGCTTTGTTGTTTCGCTTGCAACTCTCCCTGTGGGAGAGGTGTTTCTCCAAACCTACGCCGCGGTGAGCAATTCGCCAACCTCGGCGATGCCAACGGCGCGGTCGCCGAGCAGGTGGGCGGTGATGGCGCGCTGCGTCGCACTTTCCGTCAGGCGGAAGGGATCGCCCGCCGAAATGCGATGGTCGACCACCATGCGCGACAGCAGCAGGCGCCGCGCATCACCGCGCATCTCGTGAATGCGACCGCCTTCCCAGGCGAAGGCCACCGCGCTTGCGACATGATAGAGGAGACTGGTGGCGCGCCGCGCATCGCCCTCATTGTCCATCCGGCTTGCCACCTCGCGCGCGAAGCCTACCGCACGATCGGCGAGCTCGCGCAAGCGATTGCGCCAGGCGACCGGCACATTGGCAGAATCGTCCAGCCGCGCATGCAGATCGGCGGCCAGCGCATTGTCTGCGCCATGCCGGCCGATCGCGCGCGTCAGCGCATCGATGGCGACGATGTTGCCGGTGCCTTCCCAGATCGAGCCGAGATGCGCATCGCGCAGCAGCCGCGCGGTCGCGAATTCCTCGATGTAGCCGATGCCGCCGCGCATCTCCAGCGCATCGCCGCAGACCTTGCGGGCATCGCGGGTGGCGCGGAATTTCAAGGTCGGCGTCAGGATGCGCAGCAGCGCCGCCGCATCCTGGCTGCCGGCCTCCGCACGATCGAGCGCATCGGCCGTGAGGAAACTCAGCGAGAGCCCCTGCTCGGTGGCAAGCATGATCTTCATCAGCTGCCGCTGGGCCAGTGGCTTGTCGATGATGCGGCTGCCGAACACCACGCGATTCCTGGCCACCGTCATCGCATCGTGATGCGCGCGGCGCATCAGCGCGGTCGATTTCACGCCGTTGGACAGGCGCGAGGAGTTCACCATCTCGGCCATCTGCACAAAGCCCCGGTCGAGCTTGCCGACTGCGTAGGCAATCGCGCCTTCCAGCTTGATTTCGCCCGAGGCCATCGATCGCGTCCCAAGCTTGTCCTTGAGCCGCACGATCCGGTAATGATTCTGCGAGCCGTCATCGAGCCGGCGCGGCATCAGGAACAGGCCGACGCCACGCGTGCCCGGACCCGCCCCTTCAGGTCGCGCCAGCAGCATCACGACTTCCGCGTCCGCATTGGAGCAGAACCATTTTTCGCCATAGAGGCGCCAGTGATCGCCCTCCTGCACCGCCCTCGTCGTGAGCGTGCCGACGTCGGAGCCGCCTTCCTTCTCGGTCATGAACTGGCCGCCTTGCGTCAGCTTGCTCATGTCGGTCTGCGTCAGGCCGTCGAGATATCTGGCCTTCAAATCATCGCTGCCGAAATTCGCCAGCAATTTGGCGCAGCCGTCGGTGACGTTGATGGGACAGCCGAGGCCGAACTCCGCCTGGTTGAACAGGAAGGTGAAGGCGTGCTTTGCCACGACGGGATATTTATCGGGCCAGCCCAGGATGCCCTTGCGCACCGACATCGCGTGGATGCCGAATTCGCCGAAGGCGGCGCGCTCGAGCTCGCGATAGGCCGGGTGATATTCGATCCACTGCTCGTCGCGGCCGAACTTGTCGCGCTGGTGCAGGACAGGCGTGTGGCGGTCGGCGAGCCGTGCGCATTCGTCGAGATGGCCGCCGGCCATGGCGCCGAGACGGTCGAGATGCGGCTCGATGTGGCGGAACGTCGCGTCGGGCAGATGCAGCCGCAACAGATCGGTCAGCGCCGGATCAGCCCGGTAGAAGTTCGTGCCTGTCGTGTCGGGTGCGAGCAATCCCGGCCGGTCGGGAATGGCGGCCCTGCGATCGTGCTTGAGTGGCTGCATCTTTTGCCCTTGTCGTTTCTTTGCGCTTGTCGTTTCCGCCCGTTCTCGATGTTATAGACGACTACCGATAGCGCACGCCCAAGCGCGGTCAATAAGCATAATCGGAGGAGCGCCCAGTGGCGGAGGGATATCGCATCATCGGCGCCGAGATGTCGCCCTACTCCGTAAAAGTGCGCTCCTATTTCCGCTACAAAGCCATTCCGCATCAATGGGTTTTGCGCAATGCGGCGAGCCAGGCGGAATACGAGAAGCACGCGAAGATTCCGGTCATCCCGCTGGTGGTGAGCCCCGACGGCACTGGCATCCAGGATTCCACGCCGATCATCGACCAGATGGAAAGGCTTTTTTCGGCGCCTTCGGTGCATCCCGACGATCCCGTGGCGCGCTTCGTGTCCATCCTGATCGAGGAATTCGGCGACGAATGGGGCAACAAGTGGATGTTCCACTACCGCTGGGCGCGCGACCTCGACCAGCGCGCCTCGGCCGGCCGCATCGCGCGGATGCGCGCGCCCAAGGCGAGTGAGGGCGAGCACGGAAAGTTTGCCGACCAGGTGCGCATGCGCATGACGGACCGCGTGTGGTTCGTGGGCTCCAATGAAAAGACCGCGCCGCAGATCGAGACCGGCTTTGCGGAAATGCTCGGTCTGCTCGACACGCATCTCGCGACAAGACCGTATCTGTTCGGCGGCAGGCCCGCCTATGGCGATTTCGGCCTGTGGGGCCAGTTCTACGAGCTATGGAAGGATCCGACCGCGGGTTCGCTGATCGAAGGCGGCGCGCCGCATGTGCTGGAATGGATTCAGCGCATGCTGTGGCCAAGGGCAGACGGTGCCTTCGAGAGCTGGACGGAGATCGCGCCGACCCTGATGCCTATTCTGACCAGACAGGTCGGGCGCCTGTTCTGGCCGTGGACGCTGGCGAATGAAAAGGCGCTCGCCGACGGCGCGGAGGAATTTTCCGTCCGGCTCGGCAATGATGTCTGGACCCAGAAGCCGCAGAAATACCACGCCCGCTCGCTTGCCATGCTGCGCGCCAAATATGCCGGTATGACCGACAGGAAGGACCTCGACATGATTCTGGCGGCTGCAGGTTGCCTGGCGGGGATGCGGCCCTAGATAGGATATTAGCCAACAGGGGAGCGCGCATGGCGAGACCAAAATACAACACAGCCTTGATCGTCGGCGCCGGCGAGGGATTGAGCGCCTCGCTGGCGCGGCTTTTTGCGCGCGAGGGCATCAAGGTCGCACTCGCCGCGCGCAAGATCGAGAAGCTTGGCGAACTCTGCACCCGGACCGGCGCGAAGGCTTTTGCCTGTGATGCGACCAGTGCCGACGAGGTCGAGCGCCTGTTCGGCCTGGTCGAGCGGGAAATCGCAACGCCGGACATTGTCGTCTACAACGCCAGTGCCCGTGCCCGCGGCGCCTTCGTCGACCTCGTACCGGCGGAAGTCGAGCATGCAATTGCGGTGAGCGCCTTCGGCGGGTTCCTGGTGGCGCAGCAAGCCGTGAAGCGCATGCTGCCGAACAAGCACGGCGCGATCCTGTTCACCGGCGCTTCCGCGAGCGTGAAGGGCTATGCGCAGTCGGCGCCCTTTGCGATGGGCAAGTTCGCGCTGCGCGGGCTCGCGCAGAGCATGGCGCGCGAGCTTTCGCCGCACGGCATTCACATCGGGCATTTCGTCATCGACGGCGGCATCCGCAGCGCAACACGGACAGAGCCGGCCGACCGCCCGGACTCCTTCCTCGATCCCGATGCGATTGCGGAAAACTACTGGCACCTGCTGCAGCAGCCGCGCAGCGCCTGGACCTGGGAGATCGAGCTTCGGCCGTGGGTGGAGAAGTTTTGAGACACTAACACCGTCATTCCGGGATGGCGCGAAGCACCAGACCACAGATGCGCAATTGCGCATCGGGGAACCTCGAAATTCCGGGTTCGATGCTGCGCATCGCCCCGGAATGACGGGACAAACAAATAACAAGCGGGGGAAACATGAGCACCGAAATCACCGTCGATACCGGCACCAACGAACTGCTCTGTGTGATCCGCGACCGCGTCGCCATCATCACGCTGAACCGGCCGGAGGCCCGCAATTCGCTCTCTGACGAATTGACTCCGGCACTGCGCACCATGATCAGGACCTGCGGCGAGAACCGCGAGGTCGGCGCCCTTCTCATCACCGGCGCCGGCAAGGCGTTCTGCTCCGGCGGCAACGTCAAGGGCATGGGCGCCCATCGCGACAAGAAGCGGCAGGAGATGTCCGACGCCGACAGGATTGCCGAGCTCCAGGAAAGGCAGCGCTTGCTCACCGGTGCGCTGGTCTCGGTGCGCAAGCCGACCATCGCGGCCCTGCCCGGCCCCGCGGTCGGGGCGGGGCTTGCCATCGCCATGGCCTGCGACATCCGCATCGCGGCGCAATCGGCGTTTCTCTCCACCGGCTATCTCAACGTCGCGCTGTCGGGCGATTACGGCATCGCCTGGCTGCTCACGCGTCTCGTCGGCACCGCCCGCGCCCGCGAACTGATGTTCACCGCCGAGCGGGTGACCGCGGCGCGGTGCGAGACGATTGGCCTCGTCAACCGCGTGGTTGCCGACGAGAAGCTGCAGGAGGAAGCCTTTGCGCTCGCCAAAACCATGGCCGAGGGGCCGACCATAGCGCTGCGCTACATGAAGGACAATCTGGACGAAGCGCTGATGTTCGATTTCGCCACGGCCCGGGATCACGAAGCCGAACGCATGATCCGCGCCCAGAAAACCGCCGATCACCGCGAGGCGGTGCAGGCCTTCATCGAGAAGCGCAAGCCGGTGTTTGCGGGGAGGTGACTTTCGTCTCCTTCGCCTGCGCGGCCCGTCACAATCTGCCGAGAAGAAAATCGGCCCGGTCCTGTTGCCGCGGGACCGGGCCAGTCGCTCAAACCCGCAGATTGCAGCGGGGGAGCCGAGGGACGAACAGAAACAGGCGCCTTGTTACGCGGCCTTGGAGAGCCTCCAGCTCGCGCAGGGAATCTCGTGCGGCGCGAGGTTGATCACCTTTGTGAAGCGCACCAATTTCCAGTCGCCGGGGCTGTTGCCGAAGGCGTAGCCGGACTTTCTGGCAAGCGCGAGCATCGCTTCATTGGAACGCAGGGTGTCGCCGAACAGTTTTGTGGCGCCGAACGCCGCCGCCCGGCACTCCAGGTTCTTCAGCAGCGCCGCGCCGATGCCATGGCCCTGCCAGCGGTCGTCAATCGAAAGTCCGAACTCGAAGCTTCCGGTCTCGGACTCGAAGGCGTAGCGAGCCTCGCCGACGATGGTCTCAAAGCCGTCGACCAGCATGGTGGCGACCACGCTGAACTGGTCGGCTTCGCCGACATGGATGAAGCGGTCGAGCAGCGTCGCCGGCAGCTGGTTCATCGCGCCGAAGAAGCGGTTGTAGCGAGAGCGCGAGGAGAGACCGCGGAAATAGTTCTGGATGTCGTCGCCATCGCGCGGCTCCACGAAGCGGACTGTGACGGCCTCGCCGCTCTTCGAGCGGAGCACATCCGAATGCCGGCGCAGTTCATCCAGTCGCAGGGCGGTCATGGCACGCTCCAGGGATTGCGGGAGAGCCGGCGCCCCTCTATGGAGGCGGCGCCGGCATCAATGGCGGCTCATCAAGCCCGCCAGAACGGCTTGTCGACTTCGTAGGCGACGTCGGCGGAGGAGATGCCGATGTCGTGGAGGTCGCGTTCGGACCATTTGGAAAGCTCGCGGCGCATCGCGTAGCGCTCGTGCCAGACATGAAGGGTCTCGGCCAGGTGCGAAAACAGACCATTTGCATGACCATTGATCATCGATTCGTGGGTGAAAACGCTCATTTTGAGCTCCTACATCCAATCCGTTCGCAGTAACATCTGCTCGTTTTTGCACTGCCGCAAACGACACTTTGTACCGTTTCGGATGAAATAAACTCATGAATCGGAGTAGCGGCAGATGGCAGTAAGGCTCCCCTCTTTGAACGGGCTCCGCGCCTTCGAGGCGGCCGCGCGGCACATGAGCTTCACCCTTGCCGCCTCCGAGCTGAACGTGACGCAGACCGCGATCAGCCATCAGATCCGGCGGCTCGAGGAGGAGCTCGGCGTCCGCCTGTTCATCCGGCAGAACCGCTCCCTGTCGCTGACCCCGCAAGCGAAGGAATACCTCCCCGGCATCCGTGCCGCCTTCAATGACCTCAGGCTCGCCACCGACCGGCTGCTGCGCAAGGACGATGACAATGTGCTGACGGTCTCGACGCTGGCCTCGCTGGCCGCCAAGTGGCTGTTGCCGCGCATCTCCGACTTCCAGGAAAAACATCCCGGCATCGACGTGCGCATCACCACCTCGACGGCGCTGGTCGATTTCAAGCGCGACGGTGTCGACGCGGCGATCCGCTATGGCCGCGGCCAGTGGCCGGGCCTGCGCGCCGACTGGCTGATGGCGGACAAGTTGTTTCCGGTATGCAGCCCCGCGCTGCTCAAGGGCAAGAAGCCGCTGCGGAAGCCGGAAGACCTCGCCGCTCATGTCCTGCTGCATTCCAGCTCCGGCTATGACGACGACTGGCGGCTGTGGCTCACGGCCGCGGGCCTGCCGACCGACCTGTCAAAGCAGCCCGGCGTCACTTTCGACCTGATCTTCATGACCATACAGGCGGCGATCGATGGCCTCGGCGTCGCCATGGGTCGCACGTCCTACGTGCAGCATGACATCACCAAGGGCCACCTCGTGGTGCCGTTCGAGATCGAACTGCCGGTCGATGCGGGCTTTTACCTGGTATCGCCGGAAGCCAGGGCCGACTCGCCAAAACTTTCCGCTTTCCGGACGTGGCTGATGGACGCAGCCAAGGCGAAGCCCGAACCAATGGGCGAAACGACGATGCCCATACGGCGGTTGCAGTTGTGATTGCCACGCAAAGTTGGCAAACAGCCTCGATGGTTGACCTCTCCCGCAAATTCGACGTGCTTGTCATCGGCGGCGGCAATGCCGCTTTATGCGCCGCAATCAGCGCCCGCCGCGCCGGCGCCTCCGTGCTGGTGCTGGAAGGCGCGCCGAAATTCTATCGCGGCGGCAACACCCGCCACACCCGCAACATGCGCTGCGCCCATGACGCGGCGACCGAGATCCTGACCGGCCCCTATACCGAGCAGGAGTTCTGGGACGATCTCCTGCGCATCACCGGCGGCGCGACCGACGAAGAACTCGCCAGATTCATGATCCGTGAGTCCAAGGACATCCTGAACTGGATCGTCGAGCAGGGCGTGCGCTGGCAGCCCTCGCTCGGTGGCACGCTGAGTCTCGGCCGCACCAACTCGTTCTTCCTTGGCGGCGGCCGCGCCATGCTGAACGCGCTGTACCTCACGGCGGAAAAGCTCGGCGTCGATGTCCTCTACGACGCGGAGGTGACCGATCTCCACATCGAGGAGGGCATGTTCCTCGCAGCAAAGCTGAAGCAGCCGATGAACGGCGCCAGCGACATCCGCGCCTCGGCGCTGGTTGCCGCTGCCGGCGGTTTCGAGGCCAATATCGAATGGCTGAAGGAATATTGGGGCGAGGCCGCCGACAATTTCCTCATCCGCGGCACGCCCTATAACCGGGGCTCCATATTGAAAATGCTGCTTGCGAAAGGTGTGCAGGAGGTCGGCGATCCCACCCAATGCCATGCGGTGGCGATCGACGCACGCGCGCCGAAGTTCGACGGCGGCATCATCACGCGGCATGACTCCGTCGTGTTCGGCATCGTCGTTAACAAGCACGCCGAGCGGTTCTACGACGAGGGTGAGGACATCTGGCCCAAGCGCTACGCCATCTGGGGCCGTCTGGTCGCGGCACAGCCGGACCAGATCGCCTACATCGTGTTCGACGCCAGCGTACGCCACAGTTTCATGCCGACGCTGTTCCCGCCGATCGAGGGGGCCACGATTGCGGAGCTTGCCGCAAAGCTGACGCTCGATCCGGCGGCGCTGGAGAAGACGATTGCGGACTTCAACGCCGCAGTGCGGCCCGGCACGTTCGATCACACGATCCTCGACGACTGCCGCACCGAAGGACTGAGCCCGCCGAAGACGCATTGGGCGCGCCGGATCGAGACGGCGCCCTACTACGCCTATCCGGTGCGGCCGGGCATCACTTTCACCTATCTCGGCACCCGCGTGAACCGGGAAGCACGGATATTGATGAAGGACGGCAAACCTTCCGCCAACATGTTCGCCGCCGGCGAGATCATGGCGGGCAACGTGCTGGGCAAGGGCTATGCGGCCGGCATCGGCATGACCATCGGCAGTGTGTTCGGCCGGGTGGCCGGACGGGAAGCAGCGAGAAATGCACGGAACTAGAATTTTGGACGAAGCCGACCGTCTGATGACGGTCTGCAATTCCTGCCGCTACTGCGAGGGCCTGTGCGCGGTCTTCCCCGCGATGGAGATGCGCCGCTCGTTCTCGGACGGCGACCTCAATTATTTCGCCAATCTCTGCCACGCCTGCGGCGCCTGCTACACCGATTGCCAGTTCTCGCCGCCGCATGAATTCAGCGTCAATGTGCCGCAGACGCTCGCGATCGCGCGCGCCGAGTCATACGCCGCCTATGCCTGGCCGCGCGCCTTTGCCGGTATTTTTGCCCGCAACGGACTCGCCATCAGCCTTATCGCGGCGCTGAGCGTCGCCGCCTTCATCCTCGGTTTTACCGCCTGGCACGACAAGCAGATCCTGTTCGGCGTGCATACCGGCCCCGGCGCGTTCTACCGGCTGATGCCGCACAACGCGATGGCGGCGCTGTTCGGCGCGGTCTTTCTTTATGCCGTGGTGGCGCTGGTCATGGGCGTGCGCGCCTTCTGGCGCGACATCGGCGAGCCCGTCGGCATGAAGAGCGATACAGGCTCGCTCTGGCAGGCGATCCGCGATGCCGCCAGCCTGCGCTATCTCGACGGCGGCGGCGTCGGCTGCTTCAACGAGGACGACCGCCCGACGGATCGCCGCAGGCTGTATCACCACTTCACCTTCTACGGCTTCCTCTTGTGTTTTGCCGCAACCTCCGTGGCGACGCTGTATCACTATCTGCTCGCGCGCGAGGCGCCCTACCCGTGGTGGGATGCGCCGGTGGTGCTCGGCACGCTCGGCGGCATCGGGCTCCTGATCGGGCCGATCGGCCTGCTCGTGGAAAAATGGAAGCGCGATCCCGCGCTGGTCGATGAGCAGCGCATGGGGATGGACACCGCGTTCATCGTGATGCTGTTCCTCACCAGCCTCACCGGGATGGCGCTGCTGCTGCTGCGCGAAACCGCCGCCATGGGCACGCTGCTGGCCCTGCATCTCGGCGTCGTGTTCGCGCTGTTCCTGACCCTGCCTTATGGAAAATTCGTCCACGGCATCTACCGCTTCGTCGCCCTGGTGCGCTACGCGCGGGAGCGGCGGATGATGGGGAATGGCGGGGCTGACTGACCGCCGTTCCGGGGCGATGCGAACCCGCAAAGTCTCAGGCCCAATCGCGCATCGGCAAAACTCGAGATTTGGAGTTGGGCTCTGCAAGCCGCCCGGAATGACGGCTGAGTGTTCGTCATTGCGAGCCACCCGGTGGGCGCGAAGCGCCGCCGGATGACGGGCTGCGCGAAGCAATCCAGCTTTCTGCTCGCCGAGCGATAGATTGCTTCCGCCTTCGCTATTGTGCTTCCGCGGACTCCCAGCCTGCGAAGCTTGCGCAGCAAGCGAAGAAAGTTTCGTCGCCTTCGCTTCCTCGCAATGACGGCGGCGGCGCTCCCACCGCCTCGCCACAGACGACCCCTTCACCGCCGCGGTGCCGCGCCGGAGAGTTTGCGCGCGGGAGCGGCAGAACGGCGACAATTTAGCACAACCGGCCAGGCGTTGACGTCGTGGAATTTCGTGGGATACCATCGCATCCCACGCATTTGGTAGGAGTTGCAGCTTGTCCAGCTATCGGGTTGGGGTTGATATCGGCGGAACCTTCACCGACTTCACAGTCGCGAATATCGAGACAGGCGAGGTCATCGTCGAGAAGTGCCTGACCACCCCGGGCCGGCCCGACGAAGGGGTGATGACCGGCCTTGGTCTATGCGAACAGCGTTGGCCGGATGCCGTTCGCAAAGCCGATTCAGTCATCCATGCGACCACGCTTCTCACGAATGTGGTGTTGGAGCGCAAGGCGGGCGCGATAGGACTCCTCGCGACAAAGGGCTTCCGGGACGTTCTCGAATTCGGTCGAGAGACGCGATACGACGTTTACGATCCGTTCATTGAATTTCCGGTGCCGATGGCGCCGCGCAACCTGCGCGTAGGCATCAGCGAGCGCATGCTCGTCGACGGAACGGTGCAGCAGCCGCTCAATGAAGACGAGGTCAGACAAGCCGCGCAATTGTTCCGGCAAGCGGACGTGCGGGCAGTCGCTGTCTGCTTTCTGCACTCTTATCAATACGGCGAGCATGAACGCCGCGCGCGCGAGATCCTGCTGGAGGAATTGCCGGGGGTCGAGGTATCGATATCGAGCGAAGTCCATCCCGAACCCAAGGAATACGAGAGAACGTCGACCACGGTTGTCGATGCCTATGTGAAACCAACGGCGGCGCGTTATCTCGATCACCTCGTCGCGCAGCTCGGCGCGAAGGGCTACAACAACAGCCTCTTCATGATGCTGTCGAACGGAGGCACGGCGTCCGCGGACACCGTGAAGAGATTCCCCGTCCAGGCCGTGGAGTCGGGCCCTGCGGCCGGGGTCGAAGCTGCAATGCACTACGGGCGATTGATCGGGGAAGCCCGGCTCCTGTCCTTCGACATGGGCGGCACGACCGCGAAGCTCTGTCTCGTCGAGGATGGCAAGGCCGCCCGCACGCAGAGCTTCGAAGTCGATCGCGTGCAGCGCTTCAAGGAAGGCAGCGGCGTGCCGATCGCCATTCCGGTTTATGACCTCCTGGAGATCGGCGCCGGTGGCGGCAGTATCGCTCGCGTGAACAGTCTGTCCTTGCTTCAGGTTGGTCCGGATAGCGCCAGCTCCAAGCCGGGACCCGCCTGCTATGGCTTGGGAGGTGAAGATCCAACCGTAACCGATGCGGATCTTGCTCTCGGCTATCTCGCTCCCGAAAGCTTTCTTGGCGGCTCGATGAAACTGGATCTCGACGCTGCCAAGCGGGCGCTCTCGAACAAGATCGCGGCCAAGTCGGGCATTACCGAGAGCGAGGCCGCCTGGGGCGTACACAATCTGGTCAATGAGACAATGGCCTCGGCGGCAAGGGTCTATGTTGCGGAGAAGGGACAAGCACCGCGCGACCTGTCCCTCGTGGCGTTTGGAGGCGCAGGCCCGGTCCACGCTGTCGGTCTTGCGCGGAAGCTTGGCTGTCCCCGCGTCATCATCCCCCCGCTTCCAGGCGTCATGTCGTCCTTCGGACTGCTTGCAGCGCCGGTCGCCGTCGAACGCTCGCGATCAATCCGACGGAGGCTGATCGATTGCGACGTCAAGACCTTGCAGGATGTGACCCGGCAACTGGAGCACGAAGCACAAAATCTGCTGCCACCGGGCTTGAAGATATCGTTCCGTTATTCCGTGGACGTGATGCGCGTCGGACAGGATTATCCCATCGAGGTCGAATTCGACGGCAACTGGACTCGCGCTGGCGCAATCAGCGATCTTCAGGGTTCATTCGACCAGGTGTATGCGCGGCTCTACGGCCGCGTCGATGACGAAACGCCGCTTCAGCTGGTGACCGTGCGGGTGGCCGCGCTCCATGAAGTAAAGGCGCCGCGGATCGCTCTGCCGACGACCACCTCTAAGGTTCCGTCGAAGAGTCGTCCGATCTACTCGCCGATATCGGGCAAGTTCGTTTCGGCGGTCGTGGTGCAGAGAAGCGACCTCTCGCCGGGAACAAAAATCCCGGGACCGGCAATCATCGAGGAGCGGGAATCGACCACTGTCATCGATGTCGGCGATGTTCTGCGCGTCGATGCCGTGGGATGCCTGATTGTCGACCTCGCCATCGCATCGGTCTGAGAGGATACCAAAATGAAACTTGACGCTGTCTTGACGCAAATCCTCTGGAGCCGCGTGATCTCCGTCGTCGATGAGGCCGCTACCGGTCTGATCAGGACCTCGTACTCGTCGGTGGTTCGGGACTTCAACGACTTCTCCTGCGGGTTTTTCGATATCCGCGGCAACCTTGTTGCGCATTCCACCAAGACCACGACCGCATTCATCGGCGTGATGCCGTATCTCCTGAAGAACTTCATGGGAGCGTTCGAATTCGGCGATCTCGTTGCCGGCGATGTCCTAGTAACCAATGATCCGTGGCTCGGGACCGGTCACACATATGATTTGTCGGTCGCATCGCCGATCTTCCATCGCAATGAACTGGTCGGATTCGCGGTCTGCATCGTGCATCACATGGATGTCGGCGGCCGCATGGCAACCACGGAGTCCAAGGACATGTACGAAGAGGGGCTTCGCATTCCCATGCTGAAGCTCTATCGCGCCGGCGAGATGGACAGGACGCTTGAAGCGATCATCAAGAACAACATCCGGGAGCCGGAAAAGGTCTTTGGCGACATCCGCGCGCAGGTCGTCGCCAACAACGTCTGCGGACGCGGCATCGCCAAATTGCTGGATGATTACAACATCGGCGCCGAAGAGCTCGATACGCTTTCGAGCGAAATAGTCCGGCGCAGCGAGGCCAGCCTGCGTTCGAAGATACAGGAACTGCCGAAGGGCACCTTTGAGAATGCGGTGCGACTGCCGCCCATTGGCGGGGTAAGCGACATCGACATCAAGGTCGCCGTCACGATCAGGAACGACGAGATCGATATCGATTACAGCGGCACCTGCGGTGAGATTCCGGCAGCGGTGAACGTAACGTTCAATATGACGCGCTCATACAGCATGTATCCGATCAAGATGGTGCTCGATCCGACCGTCCCCAACAACGAAGGCTGCTTCAATCCGGTCAGGGTCAGCGCTCCGGTGGGCTCCCTTCTCAACTGCCAGCCCCCTGCCCCGACCTGGGGCCGCACCATGATTTGCCACAACATTCCGGAAATCGTGTTTGGTGCTTTGGCGCAAGCCATTCCGGATCGTATCATGGCCGGCAGCGGCGCAACGCCGCTTGTCTTCACCTATTTCCGCGCCAAGCGGGCGGGCAAGACGACGGTCGCAATTGCTTCCAGCATGGGTGGAATGGGGGCGACATCGCGGGCCGATGGCCTCTCGTGCCGAAGCTTCCCGTTCAATATCGGAAACATTCCGGTCGAAACCATCGAGCGCGACCTCCCGATCATCTATCGCCGCAAGGAAATGATCGACGACTCGGGCGGCCCGGGTCTCAATCGCGGCGGACTTGGCCAGGTCACCGAAATGGTCGTGGCCGATGGAAACCTGGCGCCCGATGAGCCGCTCGTTGTCGGCATCCGAGGGTCGGGCCGCAGTCCCGAATCGACCTATCCGGTGTTCGGACGGCTGGGAGGCGGTGTCGGGCGCGGCGAAATGCTGGCTTTGAACGGCACGCGGATTCCCCATGGTCCCCAGCAATCCATGAAGCCGGGCGACGTTTTGCAAATCGCCCTGCCAGGCGGCGGAGGCTTTGGCGATCCGCTGCAGCGCGATCCGGAACGCGTTCGAGCCGACGTCGAGTTGGGCTACGTCACGGTTCAATCGGCGCATGAGGATTACGGCGTCGTTCTCCAGGCGACCGGCGAGGTCGACGAAAAAGCTACGATTTCCGCACGCAAGAGCCGCAAGGCGAAACACGCAAAATCCAAACACACGAAAACCGCAGCCGAATAATCCGCAAACTCTCTTATGGAATGTGAAAAATGCGAAGTGCCTGCCTTCTCAGTGTCATAGCAACGTTGCTCTCTTCCTCGATCAGCTTCGCCCAGGGAGCCGACTACCCGAACCGGCCGATCGAATTGATCTTGCCGGCCGCGGCGGGCGGCACCACCGATACAGCGGTGCGGATGCTCGCGGATAAATGGCGCGAAACCCTCGGCCAGCCCATCGTTGTGGTGAACAAGCCGGGCGCCGGCGGTGCAATCGGAGCCTCCGCCGTCGCCAAGGCGGCCCCGGATGGCTACACGCTTCTCGGCGCGTTTGATTCGATCACGGTCGCATTGCCGATCGTCAACAAGGTCGACTACAGCTTCGACAGCTTTACCTATCTCAACGGCTTTGGGGTCGGCACCGTCTTCTTTGCGGTGCGCGCGGACTCCCCGTGGAAAAACATCAAGGACTTCGTGGAAGCGGCCAAGGCGGCGGAGAAGGCTGGCAAGCCATTCACCTATGCTTCCTATGGGTTCGGAGTCATCACTCACTTCACCGCTGAGCGCCTCTGGCAACAAACGGGCGCAAAGCTCCAGTACGTCACCTACCGCTCAAGTCCGGAGTCGGCGGTCGCTCTGTTGGGTGGACACGTCGATCTGGCGGTCACGGCCGGCACCGGCGGTGTTGCAACGAACCCTGACATCCGCATCATCGGCGTCGCAGCCAAGACTAGACGGCCTGATCTCGCCTCTGTGCCGACCTTGCTGGAACAGGGGTATGACGTTTCGCTGGATTATATTTCCGGCGTGCTCGCGCCGGCAGGGCTTCCCGAACCGGTAAAACAGAAGTTGCTGAAGGCTATCGCCAACACGAACACGAAGTATGGCGAGGAGCTCAAGCGGGACATGCTCAAGGCAGACCTTCTCTATGCGGATATTTCGGGTGACCAGATGAGGGCCACCTGGGAAGAGCGCGAAAAATGGTTCCGCGAAGTTGCGCCGCGTCTCGAACTGAAGCGTTAGTTGCTAATGGCTTGCGAAAACAATAGATTTGCTCTCTGAAGAATCATTCGGGGATCAAATTATTCGCCAGCAAAAGAGAACGCCTCGCAGGCAAGGAGACGCCAGGCTCGGCGAGGCGTCGGACGGCGGCTTTGCCGTGGCCGACCGTGTGTACCTGGCAATACGAGATGCGATTCGTGAGCGCGCTCTCGTGCCCGGAGAGCGGCTGGTCGAACGTGACCTCGCTGAGAGGTTCGGAGTCAGCCGCACGCCGGTGCGCGAAGCCCTGAGACTGTTGGAAGCGAATGGATTGGCGTCTACGTCGCCGGGCGCCGGGCTGGTCGTCCGCTCCTTGAGCCCCAGCGAGATTTCAGACCTTTATTTCGCCTGGGAGGAGATGGAGGCCATCGCGGCGCGAAGGGCGGCGACGGTTGCAAGTGACTATGAAATTGCGATGCTCAAGAGCATTCAGCAGAAGTGGAATCCCGAGGCGGATCACAAGACCCTTAGCGATCTCAACAAGCAGTTCCACCTGGCCCTGCGCAGTGCGGCGAGCAATGACTTCCTGCTCCGTGCACTGAGCAGCGTTCACGACGTCGTCTCGTTGCTGGGGATCTCCACCTATAGCGTTCCAAATCGCCCGGCGGAAATCAGTCGCGAGCATGAGGCCATCATTTCTGCGATCGCAGAGCGAGACCCTGAACGCGCGGAGTTGGCAGCGCGCACGCATATCAGGCGCAACGCCG
>JAEZEU010000551.1 GCA_023432885.1 Pseudomonadota bacterium
GGAAAGACCAACACGCTCGCACACCGCGTCGCGCACCTGATCATCAAGGGCGCCGATCCCCGCCGTATGCTCTTGATGACGTTTTCGCGTCGCGCAGCATCCGAAATGACACAGCGCGTCGAATGCATTGCGCGCCGCGTCCTTGGCGAGAACGCCGCCATCATGACCGATGCGTTGACCTGGGCCGGCACCTTCCACGGCATCGGGGCTCGAATGCTGCGGGAGCATGCCGAACGCGTCGGCCTTGCCCCCGGGTTTACAATCCACGACCGGGAAGACTCTGCGGACCTGCTGAACCTGGTCCGTCACGAGCTCGGCTTTTCGAAGACCGAAACTCGGTTCCCCACCAAGGGCACCTGTCTTGCCGTTTACTCCCGCTGTGTGAATGCGGAAATGCCCATCGAGACGGTACTTGGCCAGCATTATCCCTGGTGCTCCGGTTGGGCGGACGAGCTGAAGCGATTATTCGCGGGCTATGTGGAGGCCAAGCAGAAGCAAAACATCCTCGACTACGACGATCTCCTGCTGTGGTGGGCGCAAATGATGTCCGAGCCAGCGATCGCAGAGGAGATCGGCGGGCGCTTCGATCACGTCATGGTCGATGAATATCAGGACACCAACCGGCTACAGGCGTCGATCCTGCTGGCGCTCAAGCCGGACGGCCGTGGCCTTACAGTCGTCGGCGACGACGCGCAATCGATCTATTCATTTCGCGCGGCCACCGTCAGAAACATCCTGGATTTCCCGGACCACTTCAGCCCGAAGGCCGAGATCGTCACGCTTGACCGGAACTACCGCTCTACTCAACCGGTATTGGCCGCCGCCAACGGCGTGATCGGACTTGCACGAGAACGGTTCACCAAGAATCTGTGGACCGAGCGCAGCTCGGCTCAGCTTCCACGCCTTGTTACGGTGCGCGATGAGGCCGACCAGGCGCGCTACATTGTCGAGCAGGTGCTCTCCAAGCGCGAGGAAGGATCGCGCCTCAAGGAACAGGCCGTCTTGTTCCGGACCTCGTCCCATAGCGGCCCGCTCGAAGTCGAGTTGACGCGGAGAAACATTCCATTCGTCAAGTTCGGTGGCCTGAAATTCCTGGACGCCGCGCACGTCAAGGACGTCCTCGCGTTATTGAAGTTTGTCGAGAATCCACGAGACCGAGTGGCCGGCTTTCGCGTCCTCCATTTGCTGCCCGGGATCGGGCCGGCATCGGCGCAGCGCATCCTCGATCAATCAGCCGTTTCGGCTGACCCCATTTCCGCAATCACCGCCCTTCCCGTTCCGCCGCGCACGGGCGAGGACTGGACAGGGTTTGTCAATACGCTAGCGAATCTCCGTTATTCGGAATGGCCCGCCGACCTCGAACGAGCACGGCTCTGGTACGCACCGCACCTGGATCGCATCCACGAGGATGCCGATGCGCGCCTGGCCGATCTCTTGCAGCTTGAGCAAATTGCCGCCGGCTATCCGTCCCGCGAGCGCTTCCTGACCGAACTGACATTGGATCCGCCGGACGCCACGAGCGACCGCTCTGGCCCGCCTTTGCGTGACGAAGACTATCTTGTCCTCTCCACGATCCATTCCGCCAAGGGCCAGGAATGGAAGTCGGTTTACGCTTTGAACGTCGTGGATGGCTGCATGCCGTCTGATTTGGGCGCGGGAACGACAGCCGAACTCGAAGAGGAGCGGCGGCTCCTCTACGTGGCCATGACGCGCGCCAAGGACGACCTGCACTTGATTGTGCCGCAGCGCTTCTTCGTGCATGGCCAGCAGGCCCGGGGAGATCGGCATGTCTACGCGTCCCGGACGCGGTTCATCCCCGACAGATTGCTGAAGCTCTTCGAACGTCAGGTATGGCCCCTGCCTTCGGCTGGTGCAACGGCATCGCCCTCGGAATCAGCCCTACGCATCGACATTCGCGAGCGCATGCGGGGCATGTGGCGATAACCTTCTCTTGCCGGCGCTGGACCACTAGATAGTGGGGGTCAGGCAAAAGCGGGACTGTGAAACTTGCATGAAAAAGATTGGCTTCCTCTCCTTCGGCCATTGGACGCCCTCGCCGCAATCCCAAACGCGTTCAGCCGCCGACACGCTCCTGCAATCAATCGATCTTGCAGTTGCGGCCGAAGAGTTGGGCGCGGACGGGGCCTATTTCAGGGTGCATCATTTTGCGCGCCAGCTTGCCTCGCCATTTCCCTTGCTGGCCGCCGTCGGTGCGAAGACGTCGCGCATCGAAATCGGCACCGCCGTGATCGACATGCGATATGAGAACCCGCTCTACATGGTGGAGGATGCGAGCGCAGCCGATCTCATAGGCGGCGGTCGGTTGCAACTCGGGATCAGCAGAGGATCACCTGAGCAGGTCATCGATGGCTGGCGCTACTTCGGCTTTCAGCCGGCCGAAGGCGAGAGTGATGCGGATATGGGGCGACGCCATGCAGAGGTCTTCCTGGACCTGCTGCGCGGCCGTGGCTTCGCACAGCCCAATCCTCGCCCCATGTTTCCAAACCCGCCCGGGCTCCTTCGCCTCGAACCGCTTTCCGAAGGTCTTCGCGAGCGGATATGGTGGGGCGCAGGTTCGAACGCGACCGCCGTCTGGGCCGCGGAGCGCGGAATGAACCTGCAGAGCTCTACCCTCAAGAATGACGAGACGGGCGAGCCATTCCATGTACAGCAGGCCGCCCAGATCCGCGCTTACCGCGCCGCCTGGAAAGCGGCCGGGCACACCCGCGAGCCGCGCGTATCGGTAAGCCGCAGCATCTTCGCGCTGACCGATGATCGCGATCGCGCCTATTTTGGCCGCGAAGGGGAGGATAAGGATCAGGTCGGTTTCATCGATGAGCGGACACGCGCGATTTTCGGCCGAAGCTATGCCGCCGAGCCCGATGTGTTGATTGAGCAGATCAAAGGCGACGAGGCGATTGCCGAGGCCGACACGCTGCTCCTGACCGTTCCGAACCAACTCGGCGTCGAGTACAACGCCCACGTGATCGAGGCCATTCTGAAGTACGTTGCACCGGGTCTCGGATGGCGCTGAGACGCGCCCATTGAGTGACGTGCCCGACAGGCTCGAGCACGACCAGACCGAACGAGAATCGAAGGTTACTGGGTGGCGTGCGCACAAAGTGTTGCTACCTGCTGGTGTGCTTATGCCCGACACTGTATATAGGAGAGCGGGCCGGCTCAGGGTGAGCCTTCCGATGTGGTAATTGACGCCACGCCAGCGGGGCTGGAGATCGCGTGTTCGGCTACTCCCGCCTCGTTCGCGGTCCGGATCAATCCGGCGAGTGATCGATGGACGATACCCGCTCAGGACGAGAAAACGTCCGCGAGTTCTTGCGAGGTGAGGACTCCGCCGAGCCTCCCAAAGAGAGCTGGCGGGGCAACCTGCTCACGACCGGGCTTGCCCTGCTCGCCGTAGCCGTCCTGTTGTTCCTGACGTGGCAGATGGCCTCAAGCCTGCTGATCGTCTTCGCGGGCGTGCTGTTCGCGGCATTGCTGGATGCCGCCGCGCGGGCACTGGCACCGATCATTCCTCTCGGTCGCGCCTGGCGGCTGACGCTGGTGCTGCTGCTGCTCGGCGCCATCCTGGGATTTGGGCTCGTCTGGGGCGCGGGCAAGTTACCGGAGCAGACGCGGCTATTGCTCCAGGTCATGGACAGCCAGCTCGATATCCTGCGCGAGCACATGCTGTCGTACGGGGTAGACCTGCTGGGCCCGGAGTGGGGCCGCGATTTTGCGCAATGGCTGCTTTCGGATCAGAGCCGGTTCTTCAGCCATGCCCATTTCGTGCTGGGGGGAGCGTCGAGCCTTCTGACCGGCACGCTGGTGATCGTGTTTCTCGGGATTCTGTTTGCCTTCGACCCCGCCGGCAACCGTGAAAGCCTGGTCATGCTGGTGAAGCCGTCCTATCGCGCGCGAACACGCGAGGTTCTGAACGAGATGGGTAGCGTGCTGCGGTTATGGTTCGTCGGCCAGCTGATCCGTATCGTCCTCATGACCGTGTGCGTGTGGTTCGCGCTGTACTGGATCGGCCTGCCCGGCCCGTTCGTGCTCGGGCTGCAGGCGGGCCTGTCGAATTTCATCCCCTATCTCGGCCCCATCGTTGCAGGGGTTCCGATTGCGCTGGTGGCGATGCCGCACGGGGTTTCCCTTCTGATCTCCGCCGTCGTCGTCTACACCATCATTCAGTCGATCGAAGGCTATGTGATCGGTCCGCTGATCCTGCGCCAAGCCGTCGAAACCCCGCCTGCCATTACCCTCGTCGCGATCGTCCTTTTGGGCGCGCTGTTCGGCGTCATGGGGATCGCGCTTGCGATGCCGCTGGTCGCCGTCGGCCGGGTGGCGATCATCAGGTTCTACGTCGAGGATTACCTCGGCGACGGCAGGCTTTCAGCAACGGCAGATCGCGAGTGAGTGGCCCATGAGCGAGATCGATGCGCAGCAGAGCGAGGACGGCGCGCCGACGTCCCCGACGAACTCCGGCATGACCCGCTTCCTGTGGCAGCAGCTTCCCTACCTCGTCGCGCTGGTGCTCGCCATTGCGGGCGTCGGCTACACCAACGTCTCGCACCAGCCGCTGGTCGGCTATTGGGAGTTCCTGGCGCTCGCGATCGGGGTGGTCTGCATCATCACCAAATGGCCGGAGACCGAAGGCAAGCAGGCTCAGTTGCGCCTGATCTGGACCCAGGCGCTGCACTGGATTGCCGTCCTGGTCACGATGAACCTCATGCTGGTGTCCGGCGTGCAGCAGATGCTGCCCACCCCGGCAACCAGTCTGGTCCTTCTCACGCTTCTCGCGCTCGGCACGTTCCTGGCGGGCGTCAGCCTGCTGTCCGTGCAGATCGCGTTCCTTGGCCTTGCCATGGGCATCGCGGTCCCGGCGATCTCCTGGCTGCAGCAGTCCGTCATCTTCTTCCTGCTGGGCGCCGTATTGCTGATCGGCCTCGGCATCACGTTCTGGCTGCGCCAGGATCGGCGGGCCCAACCGACCGGGCAGAGTTGAAGAACCAAGCGGAGGATTGAATGCGAATATTGCAAGGCCCTGCGATCGTCGGCATTACGCTGCTTTGCGCGCTCGCCTCACCCGCGAGCGCCGAAACATTCAGGGTCGGCTCGCTGCTGTGCGCCGGCACGGCACGCGTCGGACTGGTGCTCGGATCGGCGCAGTCGCTACGCTGCGTCTTCTACGCGCAACGGCCGCCGCGGCAATACCTCTACGAGGGAAGGATCAGGCGTGTGGGGCTGGACGTCGGCGTCACCAGCGGCGGCACGCTGTCCTGGGTCGTCTTCGCCAAGAACTCGCGAATCGGGCACGGTACCTTGCGGGGCAATTATCTCGGCGGCAGCGGCAACTTCGCGCTGGGCCCCAGCCTCGGCGCCAACGTCCTGATCGGAGGCTCTCGTCGCAGCATCATGCTGCAACCGGTGTCGGTCGAGCGTGCGATCGGAATCAACCTGGCAGCCACGGTTACCAATCTGACGCTGGGCCCGCGCGGGCGACGATAGGGCGGCCCCCGGATTGCTGCTTCGACCATGTGACCGTCTGAGCACAGTTCCAATAATCTTGGAAACGCCATGTCTTCGGCCAATTGGGGTCCCAAGCGTCCAACAACCATCCCTCGCGCCAGGGGAGCGCGTGGGGAGAATCAATGGCCTACAAGATCGTTGCCCGAAAAGACGACATTACTCTTCGCAGCGAACGAAACAGTCTTCTGATCGCCGCAGCCAAGGCCCGTATCTGGGCCGAAGAAGGCTGGGATGTCTCGGTCACCGATAGCGAAGGCAATGCGCTGGATCGCGCTCAGCTGGACGAACTGTTCGCCGCCTGATGCGCGCTTCCTTGAGTGCAGCAGCCCCGCCGTTGCAACCTTACTGTGGTTGGCACGCAATATCTGCGCGCGCTAGCGTTTGTTCAGGAGTGAGTCCGGCGGGGCAGCATGGCAAAGAAGCGCGTTTCCAGCGTCGAGTTGACCTGGATAATCATTGAACAAATGAACGAGGACGGCAACTTCCAGAAGGGATTGTCGGTCGCGGTTGTTCCCGATTCGAGGCTCGGCTGGCGTGCCGTCGTCGAGGCAAGGGCCCACAGACGGATGACGCCGCGTGCCCTGCGCCGCTTTGCCGCCATGCAGAAGGAGCTGCAGCAGACCTACGCGCTTCGCGCGGACTGATCTTCCCGCAGCGCCAACCATCCATCCAATAGTGGTCGCGAACCACCGCCAGCGGATTTGCGAGCGGTGAGAATCTGCGGTGCTTCGTCCCGCGGCGAAGACAAAGCTCCGGACCATTCCCTTTCTCTTCCACTCCCAAAGCGCAGCAACTTTTGTCTTGGCCGTAGGAACATCTTTCCGCGCAGAGCACTAAGTGCGTGTGCCAACCTCCTCTTGCGAAAGGCGACTCAGATGAAACTTCTTATGGCGATCTCGGCGACGGCAGCCATCGCGCTGGCCCAGCCTGCATTTGCGCAAAATCCACCGTCCAACTCACCCACGGCCTCGCAGCCGTCGGCGAGAACGAGCCAGAACATGGCCGTATCCCAACAGATCCAGCAGGATCTGACGCAGGCGGGATTCCAGGACGTCACGGTCGTGGCGGAGTCCTTCGTAGTTAGGGCCAAAACCAAGAACGGAGATCCGGTCCTCATGACGATCGGGCCTCGAGGCATGTCCGTTTTTGAAGCCCTGAGCGGCCCTTCGCGGTCGGGCACAACCGGTTCGACCGGCCCTTCGGGTGGGCCCTCGTCCAGGTAGAGGTAGACACGAGTGAACGCTGCGCGGATCGATCCGCGC
>JAEZEU010000557.1 GCA_023432885.1 Pseudomonadota bacterium
TGGACCGGATGTGTCACCGGGCAGACGAGGCGGATGCGCCGCCGGACGCCTGAGTCCCCTAGCTTAACGTGTAACCTACTTCGCCATCCTACCACCGCTACAGGGGAGTTGCCTTGCAAATCCCGCATAGGGCGCCGAACGGCCGGGCTGTATTTCCACGGTTCCGGTACATATATAGGCCAGTGGACGGGGGCCGCCAAGGGCCGCCTCCCTGGGGACGCTGGACTTCGATCTATGCTGAACGACATCTACAACAGACGGATCATCGAGTTGGCCGGCAATATCCCGCGCCTGGGCCGCCTCCCCGATCCTCACGCCAGCGCCACGGCGCATTCCAAATTGTGCGGCTCGACTGTGAAGGTCGATCTCAAGATGGATGGGCCTGTCGTCACAGACTTCGCCCATGACGTAAAGGCCTGCGCACTCGGCCAGGCCTCCTCATCCATCATGGCAAGACATGTCGTCGGCTCGAACGCGAGCGAATTGCGGGAGTTGCGCGAGACCGTTCGCAAGATGCTGAAGGAGAACGGCGCGCCGCCGACGGGCAAATGGGCCGATATCGCGCTCCTCGAACCCGTCCGCGACTACAAGGCGCGCCACGCCTCGACCATGCTGACCTTCGACGCCGTGGTCGATGCGATCGGCCAGATCGAGGCCAAAGCAAAACAGCCGGCTTAGCCCCGTAGGCCCAACAGCCGGCTTATCCAAGTCATCATCAGCGTCGCGACGGACGACCGCGAGCGAGATCCGTCGCCTCCTGGTTCAAGACGCGCGCTCCGCGCTCCTGACCTTGAGGATCCAAGAGATCCCCTTCCTGCGCCTGCTTCTCCCCGGTTCCCACACTGCCGGTCTGCACTTCCGCCGTCTTGGTCGACTTCGCGGGCTGGACCTGCGCGTCCTCGTTGATGGGCGTGCTGGCCAAGCGATCCTGCGCCTTCGCCTTGGCGTCGGCGACCGGCACCGGATTGGCGCGCGGCAACACGTCGGCAACGGCATCGGTGGTGATGAGATTGGTAAGCCGCAGTTCGGCCGGCGTCAGCCGATGCAGGTCTTGCCATGGCGGAACGCTGAGCGAGAGCGACAGCAGATCGCCTGTGCCGCCCATGTCGAACGTGTACTTTACGAGACGCCCGATGTCGCGCTGCACGATCATCAGATCCTGCGCGGTGTAGCTTGCCGCCTTCGCGTCGTCGGCACGGTCCCCCATCCAGATCTGGTGCACCCGGACATGCGCGGCCTCAGGCACGTAGCGCGACTTGCCCGCCAGCAGCAGGAACACGCACATCGACTCGCAATAGGCTTCCGGCGCAACACGAGGGCGACGGGTCCCGTCGCCCCGCAGGCTGACGCCTACGGTAGTGAACATGCCGAGGCTGCGGAAGCGCCGACCGAGCGTGATGGAGTCGTTTACCGAGCCGCCACTGGAGTCGAGGACGATCGTCGCCCCGGTCAGATCGCGTCCGCGGGAAAATTCCTCGAAATCGCGCGGGCTGTCTGCGGTGACGATACCGACGGCACTTACCCAGCCCCTGCAATCCGGCTTGCATTCGACCCAGTTGAAACGCATCGGCAGCTTGCGTTCCTCGAGGGTTCCACCCGCCTTTGCCGAATTTCCGGACGTTGCAATCACGCCGGGCGATACGAGACAGAGAGCCGTCGCACCGATCAATGCCAAACCACGAAGCTCAAGCGACTTCAGAAATCTCAATTTGGTTCCTTCCCCAAGCCCCAACATTGCGGCTGCGATGGCCCCCAAACGCGACACGATCCTGTCATTGCGCGTTATCAAAACGGTAACTGTGCCGGTGAGAGTCGTCCATAGACACTTTGCTGCACCGCCGTCAACGGCGTGGGATATTTCGCAACTGTGGCGTAAATACCTGCAAAATAAGGGTTCCGCGCATTGGAACCCCCGCAAGACTACGGTTAGGATCGCGGCGGATCATCCATGAAGCGTGCATTGCAGCGTTGTCCCGAATGTGCCGGCTCATTGAGGCGGCTGCCGCGCAATGTTGGCCGCGGCATGATCTGGATCTATCGCCACACGCTGTCGCCACTGATCGGCTACAATTGCCGGCACCTGCCGACCTGCTCGGCCTACGCCGACGAGGCCATCGAGCGCTTCGGCCTGTGGGGCGGTGGATGGATGACGCTGGCGCGGCTGTTGCGATGCCAGCCCTGGGGCACGTCGGGCATCGACAATGTGCCGGCAGCAACGCCGCATGGCGCGTGCTGGTATCTGCCCTGGCGCTACGGCCGCTGGCGCGGCGTCAACGCGCCTCCCCCTGACTCGCTCGCAAGCCAGGCGGAACAACGCGTTCCGCGCTCGCGTTGATTTGATGCGCCTGTTCGGGGAGGAGACAACATGCGCTGGAAAATCAGCCGTCACGGACATGATCCCCGGCACATCGATTTGCTCGCCATCGTCGTGATCCTGATCGCGACTGCTGCGGCTTACGCCTACTTCAGCCATCGCGCGGACACGGCGAACAGGGCGAACTTCATCGTGCCGAGCCAAAGCGCGCGCTGGTAGCGCGTTCAAATCAGCGGCCGAACCACAGGAAGCCACGCTGTTGCGGGGGCGGTGGCGGTGGCGGTTTCGGCCTCTTCGGGCGCGGCGCCGGGGACGGCTCGGCTGATGAATTGGCCTCCACCGTCGCGGTCCCGTCATTCGGGGTCTTCACCGACAGCAGCAAGTTGGATTCATTGGTGCGCCAGCGATAGCCGATGCCGAAATCGATCGGCTCGGCGCGGCGGAACAGATCCGCATAGGACTGCTGATAACGTCCGGGAAATTCGCCGATCGGCCCGAGATAGCGGCCGAACGGGAAAAATTGCCACTGCCTGGCATTGTAGTTCGCGAGCGGGATGCCGGAATCGTCCTGGATGATCGTGGCGCTGTTGGCGAGGATGTAATCGCGCACCGTGGTGAAATTGCCGGAGTGCAGCAGATATGACGCGCTCTTCACCAGACTGTTGCCGGGCGCGAGCGTCGAGCAGAATTTCAGGAATCCGCTCGACTTCACGCCGGTATTGGAAAGATCGGTCGAGAAGTAATAAAGCGTCTTCTCAACGCCGTCGGAACCCACAAAGGTAATGCGTGCCCCGCGCGCCGCCTTGGACCCGGCGTTCTCGTTGCCTGCCCTGACTTGTCCCTCAGCGTCGAGCGCGACCGGCGTGACGGTCTTGATGGTTTTGCCGGAGCGCGCCAGGAACACATAGAGGATCGGCAGCGTGCCGCCGATCTGGCTGGCGCGCAGGTCAGTCTTCATCTGCTTGGTGATGAAGAAGCTGAAGCTGAGGACCGAGCCCAGCGAACGCTCGACATTGTAGAGCGCCGCCCCCATGGCGCCGCGCGGCAGCTTGGTCAGATCTGGCACCTGCCCTGGCGGCTCGAGTGCGCTGAGGACATAGGTCGTGGCTTTCGGATAGAAGGCGTCGGCGTAGAGGAAGTCCGGCCCGGAGAACATGTAGAACATGGTCGGCTTGGGCGCGGCTAGATGGGTGTCCGACCAGGCGCGGATCTTGGAGAGCTGGCGCCGCTCGAGCTGGCCAAAGGCATGGTCGAAGAATCTGGCATGGCGCTGCCACGACGGATCCCTGGTCAGGGGCAGCAGCGGCGAGTCGGCCGACGGCTGCATTCCGGCGAGGAATTTCGCCGTGTCGTCCGCAGTGACCTCGGCAGCGCGCGCAAGGCCCACGGCTGCCCAAATCAGGGCCGCGGCGAAGGTGACTGACGTGAGAGACCGGAACAGTTTCATTCGCGACCCGATGATGCGGCCGCGGGGCCACTTCCAGATTGCTTGCGAAAAATGGCGTAAATCAGAAGGCCTGAAATCATGATCAATAAACCAAACAGCGACGGCTTCGGCTGGGTGGTAAGAAGATAGTACATCATGAAACCCGTCACGAGCAGGAAAACCAGCGGCGTCAGCGGGTATCCCCAGGCCCGATAGGGCCGCGGCAGTTCCGGATGGGTGAAGCGCAGCTTGATTACCCCGAGCACCACGAAGAATGAGCAGAACAGCAGCGAGAACTGGATGAACTCGAGCACCTTCTCGAAGCTGCGGGTGAACAGCATCAGGCTCGCCACCGTCAGCTGGAACAGTATGGCGTAGGCCGGCGCGCCACTGGATGAGCGGCGGGCGAAGATCTTCAGCGCAGGGATGTCCTCCCCCATGGTCATCATCACGCGCGGCCCGATCCACATCATGGCCGAGATCGAGGAGACGAGGCCAACGCAGATCAAGCCGCCGACGATACGGCCACCGACCTCGCCGAAGATATGGCTGCCGGAGATGCGGGCGACGTCGACCTTCCCGGCCAGTTCGGAAATCGGCGCGGTGTGCAGGAACACCGCGTTCAATGCCACATAGAGCACCAGCACGATCAGCGTGCCGATCAGCATGGCGCGCGGCACGTTGCGTTCCGGCAATTTCATCTCGCCGATGATGTAGGTCGCCGCGTTCCAGCCCGAGAACGAATACATCACGAAGACCAAGCTGATTGCGAAGGGTGCGCTGAAGACGTAGGTGAAGTCGGACGACTGCGGGGCAAATGACACCGGCTGCGGCGTGCCGATGACAAAGCCGCAGGCGAGAAAAGCGACGATCAGCACCACCTTGAGGATGGTGGCGATCATCTGAAAAGTCGAGGAGTGCCGGATGCCGGTGAGCTGGATCAGCGACACCAGCCAGACCACACTGATGGCAAGCGCCAGCGGCGGCGCATCGGGCAGGATCGAGCGGCCGTATTCGCCAAAGGCCATCGCGGCGAGCGCGACGGGCGCGGAAAAGCCGACGGTCGCTGAGACCCATCCGGCGACGAAGCCGAAGGCCGGGTGATAGGTTCGGCCGAGAAAATTGTACTCCCCGCTCGAGCGCGGAAACATTGCGCTAAGTTCGCCATAGGAGAACACGCCGCACAGCGCCACGATGCCTCCGACTACCCAGAGCAGCAGGATGGCGAAGCCCGACGGGATGTCCTTGACCTGAAAGCCGAGGCTGGTGAAGACTCCGACGCCAACCATGTCGGCGACCACGATGGCGGCCGCCACCCAGAGCGAGACCGTCGACCCGTTGCCTGCTGAAAGCTTGCCCGGCAATACGGCTGCGCCGCCCGCTTCTGATGCCGCCATATCGGTCCACGCCTTCTGGGGGCATCATGCCCGGTTCGGTCAATGGTGCAGGCTGAAGCCCGCAGGTTCAAACAAGGTTAACAAAGGCCCAAATCGCACAAACATGCGGTATCAAAATACCGAAGCCGCAGGCGTATCTCCTCGTATCATCCGCACCAATGCGAGAACAAAAAGGCGCTCCCATAATCAGGACACGATTTCCGTGTTCATTTTTTGCGGTCCGGATGTGGGGAGCTTTTCCGGATTCTTAACGTCGCCTAAACGCCAGCCGGTTCAACTTGCCGATCGGCGGATATTGGGGTGTGGATGGTCGGGGTCGATCCGAAATCGACGAAGCATGGCCGCGCCGGTCCGGCGCAGGCGCTTGGATTTTTGCCGCCGCGTTGGCGTGCGGTGGCCTTCCTCGCCGTCCTGGTGCCGCTCTCCTCGCTGCTCGCGCAATGCGGCAAGGCCCCGCCTGCGGAGGCGATCGCGGCAAACGCGCACGCGACCGCCGGCGACACGTTCGAGGCCCGCTTCCCCGCCCCGCAGTTCAGCGAACGTTTCCCCTCGGACTCCGAGAGCATCAAGTGGCCGTCGCGCGATGAGCCGCCGCGAATCCGCACGGTAAGGACCGAGAAGGTGACGCCCGATCCGGCGCCTGCGCCTTCGTCCTATCGCGTCGCAGCCTATGCGCCGACCTTGCCGCTGGAGCGGCCGCGCGAGGACCTGACCACGCTGGTCAGCATGAAATCCTCCGCCTTCCCCTATTTCGGCGAGAACCCGCGCTCGGACGCGCCGTTTCTCAACGTCTCCAGCGGCGCGCGCAAAGGCCACCGCAGCTACTCCGGCAAGGTGTATTGGCAGGACGAGACCTACAATGACAGCCGCGTGCTGGTGCATGTGCCGGAGCATTTCGACGCGAAGCGGCCGGGCGTAATCGTGGTGTTCTTCCACGGCAACGGCGCAACGCTGGAACGAGACGTGCGAGACCGCCAGCTGGTGCCGCAGCAGATTTCCGATTCCGGCGTCAACGCTGTGCTGCTTGCGCCCCAAATGGCCGTCGATGCGGCCGACTCCAGCGCCGGCAAGTTCTGGCAGCCGAACGGGTTCAAGCGCTTCATGGAAGAATCGGCGACCCATCTCGCCCGCCTCTACGGCGATCCGAGTTCGGCCAAGGCGTTTGCCAACATGCCGATCGTGATCGTCGGCTACAGCGGCGGCTTCCTGCCCACCGCCTGGAGTCTCGAGGTCGGCGGTATCACCAAGCGCGTCGCCGGCGTGATCCTGCTCGACGCGATTTATGGCGAGCTCGATAAGTTCGCCAACTGGATCGAGAACAATCGCAACGGCTTCTTCGTCAGCTCCTACACCCGCTACACCAAGAAGCGCGGTCAGGAATTGATGGCGATGCTCCGCGAAAAAGGCATCGCCTATCGCGAGGACATGGACAGCCCGCTACGGCCCGGCAGCGTTGTATTCGTGCAGACGCGCGACGGCATTACGCATCGCAGTTACGTGACGCAGGCCTGGACCGAGCACCCTGTGAAGGACGTGTTGGTCAAGATAGCGGCCCCCTCGTCCACGCGGTATGCGAGCGCACCGTCCTCGGCGGGCACGAGCCGCTGAATCCACAAGAGCATCGATGCAGGCTCTGGGCTGCGGGGTGTCGCCTTCAGGGCGGTCCTGACACGGCTCAGCGATTAGCAACATGCGTGATGCCGCTGGTCACGACGGCAGCTTCGGGAGCTTCTCGGCAAAGCCATTGAAGCAGGCCAACCGCTCCTCTTCGTCCTTGAAGCCTCCGCACTCTGTGACGGATTTCGTCGGCGACTTGGCCTTCGGATTGGGCTTGGGCGCGATCACAGCGTCATAGCAGTTGAGCCGCTCCTTGGTGCCGTCGTCGATTTCGAGGCATGCCTGTAGCTTCTGAGCCATCGATTTGGGTTTGCCCGGCGCGGCCTTGGCCGATTTGGAAGCGGCCGCGTCTGCCGGCTGGGCGTTGGATTTAGCTCCCTTCGGCTTGACCTGCACCAGTGGCTTGTCGCCGACCATCGGCGGCGCGGCGGGCTCGCTGGTCTGCGCCATTGCGGCGGCCGAATACAGCACAGCACCAATCACCAGAATTTTCTTCATCTCGCTTCGCTTTCGTCCTGACCCACGGGATGGAAGGAATGCGACGAATATGCCCCCGATTGAGGCCAAATGGCGAACCTCCCGGCGATTCCCACATCGCCTCCCTTACCACCAGCAAAGCATGGGGCGGACGTCTTGTCACGATGGAGCTTGTGAGGGACCGCGCTATCCCGCTGCACGCGGCCGGGTTAGAAAGACCATGCCCAGCGCCAAGGCCAGGAAGACCGTCGCCACGTAGCCGGCCCCGTAAATGAAAGCGCCGCTGAACAGGATGCCGCCGACCGCCGAGCCGATCGCCTGTCCGATATAGAGAACGGACGTGTTGAGCGAGACGGAAGCGGAGGCCATCTGCGGCGCGGCTGCAATCAGGCGGACCTGCTGCATCGAGTTGGTCGAAGCAAAGCCCAGTCCCCAGACCGCAACCGAACAGGCCATCAGCAGATAGTTGCCTGCCGTCAGCGCCCAGCCCGTGATGCCGGAGAGCACCATCGATAGGGAAAGCAGCGAGGTGCGGTATGCACCCCAGCCATCGACGATACGGGTCGCCACTGCCACGCCGATGAAGCCGAAGAGGCCGTAGATCGCGAACACCAGGCCGATGGCGTCGCCGCTCGCGCCGGCGAGGCTTGCGAGCAGCGGTCCCATGAAGGTGAAGATCACGAACTGGCCGGACATGTAGAGCGTGGTGATGAGCAGCAACAGCACGACCAGCCGGTTGCGGGCTAGATCAAGCCAGGTTCGCAATTGAACCGGCGCCCCGAACAGTCCGCGAGGCAGGCGCCATGTCAGCAGCAACATGCTCGCGACGCCAAGCGCGCCGATCCCGCCATAGGCCACGCGCCAGCCGTAGCGATGGGCCATCAGTGTGACCAGCGGCAGGCCGATCGCCGCGGCCAGCGACCAGCCGAGAAAGACGTAGGCGACGGTAGAGCCGCGCTTTGCTTCGGGCACGATCATGGCTGCGGTGCCGGCGGCCTGTGGCGTGTAGATCACGCCGACGGCGAGCATCGCGAGCCGCAAGCCCAGCAGGCTCGCATAATCCGGCGCAAAGGCCGACGCGATATTGGTCGCCGCCAAGACCGCCAGCGTCACTGAAAGCAGCATGCGCCGCTCGATCCGACTGGTGAGCCAGGCCGTGAGCGGAGATCCTAGACACAGCACGATGGCACCGAAAGTAATCAGCAGGCCTGCCGTGCGGATGCTGACATCGAGTCCTTCGGACAATTCCTTGAGCATGGCCGCCGGGGCCAGCACCGCACAACCGGTGACGACATTGCCGAGCATCAGGGCGCTGGGAGCAAAACGAGGGACGGCCGCAGGGCGATTTTTCATGCAAACGCATGTAAGCTCCGGACTGCCGGTGGGGAAGAGCGAATCCTAGCCATCATTTCGCGGAGCTCTCCTGCGTCAGAGTGCCGGGCGGCACCAGCCGTCAGCGCGGTGACCACCGATGCGTTCTGCTATCTTGCTGCAACGAAGAAGAAATCTTCTCTTCCGGGCAGCGAGCCGTACGTATAGGGCTCCTGCCGCCCGGCGGTTGCCTCCATCACGTCGTCGCGCACCAGGCGAAAGATCTTGTTGATCTCTACGCCCGGCGTGGCGATGCGCTGGACCAGCGCCACCGCAAAGGGCGAGTTGGCGCCCTCACCGTCCAGCGCCGTCTGACCGTGCTTGGCCGCGAACACCACGAGCGAGGCACCGGTGACTTTAACCTCGCCGAGCCCGCGGCCGATTGAGCGCGTACCAACCGTGCCGCCCGCCGTCGAGTTCGCCGCAATGACATCAGGTGCAGCCGTCTTGCGCATCTGCGGCGTGAAAGGATTGTCGCGGCAAGCATCGAGCAAGATCAGTTTCAGCTTCCGTGCGCCCTCAAGCGCTGCCAGTATCTGGTCGAGCGGAATGGCCTCGAACTGCACGTCGCGATCCACCGCCAGCTTTGCATCGACCGGAATCAAATAGTTTTGACCGTTCACCTCGATGCCGTGGCCGGCATAATACACCACCGCCCAGTCGGCTTTCTCGACCTCGTTGGCGAAACTGCGCAATGCGTCGATCAAATTCTCCCGCGTTGCATCGACCCTGAGCGTCACCGTCTCGAAGCCGATGTTGCGGAACGACGTGGCGATTGCATCCGCATCCCTTTGCGGATTGGGGAGCCCTGGCACCTTGCGATAGGTGGAATTCCCAATCACGAGCGCGACGCGGCGGCCCTGGCTTTCGGCTGGACGCGCAGAAATCGACGGCGGCGCCGCAGCCGGAGTCGGTATCGAGGTCTCGGATACGCGCTGCACCGGCGCGGCCGGAATCACCGGCTGCTGCACGCCCGCGTTCAGGGCTGCCAGCCGCGCGATGGCGGTTTCGCGGGCGGTCTTCGCGTTGTCGGTGTGCGTCGGGAATTTTGAGGCAATCGCTTTTTCGAACTCGACTTTTGCCTTAGCAAAATCACCCATCTTCTCGTAGGTCAGGCCGCGGCCGGTGAGTGGCGGCACATAATCATCCTGCCCCCTCAGCGCCGCGTCATAGTCGGCAAGGGCCTTCTCGAATTCGCCACGGTAGCGGTAAGTATCGCCGCGCCGGACGTAACCTATTCCGGGTTTCGGAACGAGCCGGATCGACTCGTTCTGATCTGCAAGCGCGCGGTCAAGGTCCCCCTTGAGCCGCCATACTTCGCCGCGATGCGCATAGGCGCGCGCGGTATCAATACCTGCCGCGATGGTTGCGGTGAAATCCTCCAAGGCACGATCGAGTTCATTCTGTGCGATGTACATCAATCCCCGATTGTTGCGCGCCGCGATGGACTGCGGATTGAGTCTTAGCGCCTCGGTGAAGTCTGCAAGTGCCCGCACGTAATCGCCTCGTTCGCGCCAGAAATTCCCGCGATCTGCGTAACCATCGCCGAATGCAGGATCAATACGCAGCGCCTCGTTGAAATCGGCGAGCGCGATGTCGAACTCCCCCTTGGCGAGCCAGAGTGTCCCGCGGTTCGCGTAGAGATAGGGATTCTTGGGATCGAGCCGGATGGCCTGATTGTAGTCAGCCATCGCCTTGTCGTATTCGAGCTTTGCCTGATACGCCAGCGCGCGGCCATTGTAGGGATGCGCGTAACCTGGAGCGAGCTTGATGCACTTGTTGAAATCGGCGAGCGCCAAGTCCGTTTCATAGGTCTTGTTGTAGGCATTCCCCCTGATGTTCAGCGCAAATACGTAGTTCGGATCGCGCTTGAGAGCCTCGTTGGCATCGGCGATGGCGCGACGGTAATCGCCTTTCATCATCCATGCGCGAGCCCGACCGTTATACGGGATCGCCGACCCGGATAGTCTCTTGATGGCCCTGTCGAAGTCCGCGATCGCTTCGTCATACCTCTGCTTCTCGACAAGGGCGTTGCCGCGGCTGTTGTAGGCCGAGGCGTTGCCGGGAAAGATGCGCAGCGAGGCTTCGGCATCGGCCAGCGCCCTGTCAGGATTGCCCTTGGCAATCCAGGCGATGGAACGGTTGTTGTAGGCGAACCCGCGGTCGCGCGGCGGCCTGGAACTCTGATTGATGATGTTGGTGCAGCCGGATATGCGCAAATCGGCGTCGTTACCCTGGTTGCAGTTCAACTCGTCCCGCGTGTACGCGAAACACGGCGCACACAAGACGCTTACCAGCGCCGCCGCCAAACCAAATTGCTTCAAAGCAAACCCCCAATGAAATGAGGAAAAGGATAACTGGCGGGACCGGCGGGGACAATCGTCGGCCAGTCGGGGTCCGCTCTATCCCCGCCCGCACGATCCCCGCCCGCACGGCTTTCCGCCCTATTTCCAGCGAATCCCCGATTGCAACGTCCGAATCGCCTGCTATATCGAGCCTAGTTCCCGCTTACCTGCGTTGGTCCGCAGGAGTGAGCCACCGGAGAATCTGATGAGCGACTTCAAGTATTCCATTACGAATCTCAAGCCCGCCGAACCTGTGAACAAGGTCAACGTCACCTTCCCCGACGGCGCCAGGCGTGAATTTCCCAGGGGAATCACCGGACTCGATATTGCCAAGGGAATATCGCCTTCCCTCACCAAGCGCACCGTGGCGATGACGCTGGACGGCAACCTCGTCGACCTCTCGGACCCGATCGAAAACGACGCGAAGATCGAATTCGTCGCCCGCGAGGATGCGCGCGCGCTTGAATTGATCCGGCACGATTGCGCGCATGTGCTGGCCGAAGCCGTGCAGTCGCTGTGGCCGGGCACGCAGGTCACTATCGGCCCCGTGATCGAGAACGGCTTTTACTACGATTTCTTCCGAAACGAGCCGTTCACGCCGGAGGACTTTGCCGCGATCGAGAAGAAGATGCGCGAGATCATCGCGCGCGACCAGCCCTTCACCAAGGAAGTGTGGGACCGCGCCAAGACCAAGCAGGTGTTCCGCGACAAGGGTGAGAATTTCAAGGTCGAACTGGTCGATGCCATTCCCGGCGACGAGCCGATCAAGATCTACTTCCAGGGCGACTGGTTCGACCTCTGCCGCGGCCCGCACATGCCTTCGACGGGCAAGATCGGAAACGCCTTCAAGCTGATGAAGGTTGCTGGCGCCTATTGGCGAGGCGACAGCAACAACCCGATGCTGACCCGCATCTACGGCACGGCGTTTGCGAAACAGGAAGAGCTGGATGCTTACCTCAAGCAGATCGAGGAAGCCGAGAAGCGCGATCACCGCCGGCTCGGCCGCGAGCTCGACCTCTTCCATTTCCAGGAAGAAGGTCCGGGCGTCGTGTTCTGGCACCCGAAGGGCTGGACCATCTTCCAGCAGGTGATCGCGTATATGCGCCGGCGCCTGACCGGCGATTACAGCGAGGTTAACGCGCCGCAGATCCTCGACAAGGTGCTGTGGGAGACCTCCGGCCATTGGGACTGGTACCGCGAGAACATGTTCGCGGCGCAATCCGCAGGCGACGAAGCCGAAGACAAGCGCTGGTTTGCGCTGAAGCCGATGAACTGCCCGGGGCATGTGCAGATCTTCAAGCACGGGCTGAAGAGCTACCGCGACCTGCCGCTGCGCCTTGCCGAATTCGGCGTGGTGCATCGCTACGAGCCCTCCGGCGCCATGCACGGCCTGATGCGCGTGCGCGGCTTCACGCAGGACGATGCGCACATCTTCTGCACCGAGGACCAACTCGCCGAGGAGTGCCTCAAGATCAACGACCTGATCCTGTCGGTCTATGAGGATTTCGGCTTTACCGGCGAGCTCACGATCAAGCTCTCGACCAAGCCGGAGAAGCGCGTCGGCACCGACGCCATGTGGGATCACGCCGAGCGCGTGATGGCCACGGTGCTGAACCAGATCCAGTCGCAGAGCAACCAGATCAAGACCTCGATCAATCCCGGCGAAGGCGCGTTCTACGGCCCGAAGTTCGAATACGTCCTGCGCGACGCCATCGGCCGCGACTGGCAATGCGGAACCACGCAGGTGGATTTCAACCTGCCGGAACGCTTCGGCGCCTTCTACATCGACGCCGACGGCGGCAAGAAGGTGCCCGTCATGGTGCATCGGGCGATCTGTGGCTCGATGGAGCGCTTCATCGGCATCCTGATCGAGCA
>JAEZEU010000559.1 GCA_023432885.1 Pseudomonadota bacterium
AATTTGTCGCCGACACCGTGATCAAGGCGTTGATGGATGTGCAGCTGCGCACGGAAGTGCCGGTGTTCTCGGCGGTGCTGACGCCGCAGCAGTTCCACGAGAGCGCGGTGCATTACGAGTTCTTCCGCAAGCATTTCGCGATCAAGGGAATCGAGGTCGCGGAAGCTTGCGCCGATACGCTGCACAGCCTCGAAAGACTGCGCGGCCAGGTCGCAGCGGGCATCGTCTAGCGGACATCGCGTTTTCAGGCGAAACGGGTACCGGTTCGCCTGAAGAAAACGCGTCAAACAAGAATCCGGTCTGGCTTTGCCAGGCCGTTGCGCAATCGGCCCGATTGTCTTTCCCGCCGCCGCGTTGATACACTCGGCGGCGGGAGGAGGCTCCGCCGTGGAGACGGCGGGCCGAGAAGATCATGTTCGCAGGACACGATCCCTATCTCGTCGCGCTCTCGGTGGTGATCGCGATCCTGGGAGGATACACCGGCTTCGGACTGACCGCGCGCATCCGCGGTACGCCCGATGCCAGCCATCGTGTGCTGCTCGCAAGCGCCGCTTTCTTCCTCGCCGTTGGCATCTGGACCATGCATTTCGTCGGCATGCTGGCGGCGCCGCTGCCGCAGGGCACGGTGTACCTGGTGCTGCCCACCATCATTTCCTTTCTGATCTGCGCGCTGGTGGTTGGCATTTCGCTGTTCTTCGTCTCTACGGGCGAGCCTACCTTGTTGCGGATCGTCTCGTCGGCCGTGTTGCTCGGGCTCGGTATCGTCAGCATGCATTATGTCGGGATGCACGGGCTGTCCGGCCCGTTCGCGATGAGGCATGACGGTGCCATCGTGGCGCTATCGGTGCTGATCGCAATTGCCGCCGCCTATGGCGGTCTGCGCGCGTTCCTGGCGCGGCAGGGCGGCGTGCAGCTGATGCTGAGTGCGATCGCGTTCGGCATCGCCGTCTCCGGCATGCATTACACCGCCATGTACGGCATGCGGCTCGTATCCCCCGCGCCAGGCCACCAGCATGGCGACGGACTTGCGGCCTCGCCGCAGATCCTCTCCTTGGTGGTCGCATTGCTTTGCTTCGTAATCGCGGCCGGCTTTCTGCTGTCGCTGGTGCCGGACGGACGAGGCAAGGCCGCCGTCGACGTGCCGCTGGTTCCGGATGCGGCTGTTCCGAGGGTGGAAGCGGCGCCCGCGCCCCGGCTGCGGGCGATGCCGCTGGGCGGGGCGGGCCAGCCCCGCGCAGTGCCCGCGCCGCGGCTGCCGGTGGAGGGCGCGGACGGCACCCATTTCGTCGATGCGGCCGATATCCGCAGTGTTCGGGCCGACGCTCATTACACCCAGGTCCATGACGGCACCCGCGAGCGGATGTGTCCGTGGTCGATCTCCGAGGCGGAGGCCCAGCTCGACCCAAACCTGTTCGTCCGCGTGCATCGCAGCCATATTGTCGCGATCCCGCACGTCTCCTTCGTCCGCAAGGAGGGCGACGGCGCCGTGATCGGGCTGGACGGCCCGTCGCCGCACCGGGTGCCGGTCAGCCGCGCCAAGATCGCCGAGGTGAAGGCCCGTCTCGGGCTCGCGCGCCGCCACGCCTGATCAACGCGTTCTTACTCGCCCCGCTCGCGCTCTGCCGCCCTTGCTGCCGTTTAGGTCGCGCGGGCTGACGCATTTCGTGCGCCTCCCCCGCATTTCGTGCGAATTCCCTGACCTTTGTGCCGTTGTTATTGCGAGGAAATTCGCCCCGCGACAGCTTTTTCTCCAGGTCCGCCGCCCACTAGGGCTGAGAAGACGAGATGGAGGAGATGATGATCCCTGGCCCGTTCAGTTACCACCGGCCGGCGACCTTGGCCGATGCCGTGAACCTGCTGGCTACGCTCGGCGATGAGGCCCGTCCGCTGGCCGGCGGCCACAGCCTGGTTCCCATGATGAAGCTTCGGCTCGCAACGCCCGAGCACCTTGTCGACCTCCATGGCATTGCCGGGCTGAAGGACATCCGCCGCGACGGCAACAAGCTGGTGATCGGGGCCATGACCACCCAGCACGAATTGCTGGCCTCGGATGAGGTCCGGCAATCCGTGCCGATCCTGCACGAGGCGGCGCTCCTGATCGCCGATCCCCAGGTGCGCTACCGCGGCACCATCGGCGGCAACGTCGCCAACGGCGATCCTGGCAATGACATGCCGGCGCTGATGATGGTGCTCGGCGCCAGCTATCGCCTCGAAGGCAAGTCCGGCGCGCGCGATGTCGCGGCATCGGAGTTCTACCAGGGTGCCTATTTCACCGCGCTGGAGCCCGGCGAAATCCTGACCTCGATTTCGATTCAGGTGCCTCCGGCCGGCCACGGCTATGCCTACGAAAAGCTCAAGCGCAAGGTCGGCGATTACGCTACCGCCGCTGCGGCTGTCGTGCTCACCATGGCCGGGGGCAAGGTTGCGACCTGCACGATCGGGCTGACCAATCTCGCCGAGACGCCTCTGCTTGCAACGGATGCCGCGCAGGCCGTGATCGGCACCAGCCTCGATGAGGCCTCATTGAAGAAAGCCGCCGCCGCGGCGCAGGCGATCATGTCGCCGGCCGCAGATGCGCGCGGCCCGGTCGAATACCGCAAACATGTCGGCGGCATCATGGTGATGCGGGCGCTGTCGCGCGCTTTTGCCCGGCTCGGTTAGGGGAGGAAACGATGGCAAAAATCCACGTCACCATGAAGGTGAACGGCGCCGAGGTCGAAGGCCTCGTCGAGCCGCGCACGCTGCTGGTGCATTTCATCCGCGAAAATTTGCAGATGACCGGCACCCATATCGGCTGCGAGACCACGCATTGCGGCGCATGCACCGTCGATATCGACGGCATGTCGGTGAAGTCCTGCACCATATTCGCGGTGCAGGCGAGCGGCAGCGAGATTACCACGATCGAGGGCATGGCCAATGCGGACGGCTCGCTGTCCGAACTGCAGGAAGGCTTCCGCATGATGCACGGCCTGCAGTGCGGCTTCTGCACCCCCGGCATGATTTTGCGCGCGCATCGGCTGCTGAAGGAGAACCCACAGCCTTCCGAAGCGGAAATCCGCATGGGCATTTCAGGCAATATCTGCCGCTGCACCGGCTACCAGAACATCGTCAAGGCGATCCAGTACGCCGCCGCCAAGATCAACGGCACGCAATTCCAGGAGGCCGCGGAATGAACGACGTGACTCCCACGCGGGAACAACGTACCGCCGCCCTCGAGGGCATGGGCTGCAAGCGCAAGCGGGTCGAGGACATCCGCTTCACGCAAGGCAAGGGCAACTACGTCGACGACGTCAAGCTGCCGGGCATGCTGCACGGCGATTTCGTGCGCTCGCCGCATGCCCATGCGCGGGTCAAGAAGATCGACGACAGCGCGGCGCTGAAGGTGCCCGGTGTGCTCGCGGTCATCACCGCCGAGACGCTGAAGACCGTCAATCTCGCCTGGATGCCGACGCTCGCCGGCGACGTGCAGATGGTGCTGGCCGACGGCAAGGTGCTGTTCCAGAACCAGGAGGTCGCCTTCGTAGTCGCTACCGACCGCTATGCCGCCGACGATGGCGTCAACAAGGTCGTTGTCGAATATGAAGCTTTGCCGCCGCTGATCGATCCCTTCAAGGCGATGGCGCCGGATGCGCCGGTGCTGCGCGAGGATCTCGCCGGCAAGACCACGGGCGCGCACGGACCGCGCAAGCACCACAACCACGTCTTCGAGTGGACCGTCGGTGACAAGGAACTGACGGACGCGGCATTCAATAAGGCCGAGGTCACGATCAAGGAGATGATCTCCTATCACCGCACCCATCCCTCGCCGCTGGAGACCTGCCAGTGCGTCTGCTCCTTCGACAAGGTCAAGGGCGAGCTGACGATCTGGGGCACGTTCCAGGCGCCGCATGTGATCCGCACCGTGGTGTCGCTGATCGCAAAGCTGCCGGAGCAGAAGATCCATGTGATCTCGCCCGACATCGGCGGCGGCTTCGGCAACAAGGTCGGAGCCTATCCCGGCTACATCTGCGCGGCAGTGGCCTCGATCGTCACCGGCAAGCCGGTGAAATGGGTCGAGGACCGCATCGAGAACCTCACCGCGACCTCGTTCGCGCGCGACTATCACATGACCGCGGAAATCGCGGCGACCAGGGAAGGCAAGGTGACGGGCCTGCGCGTCCATGTGCTGGCCGATCACGGCGCGTTCGATGCCTGCGCCGACCCGTCGAAATGGCCGGCCGGCTTCTTCAACATCGTCACCGGTTCCTACGACTTCCCGACCGCGCATCTGACGGTGGACGGCATCTACACCAACAAGGCGCCCGGCGGGGTTGCCTATCGCTGCTCGTTCCGCGTCACGGAGGCTGCCTATTGCATCGAGCGGGCGATGGACATCCTGGCGCAGAAGCTCGGGATGGATCCGGCGGAACTGCGGCTGAAGAATTTCGTCAGGCCGGAGCAGTTCCCGTATCACTCCGCCCTGGGCTGGGAATACGATTCCGGTGACTACGCCACCGCCATGAGGAAGGCGATGGAGAGCACGAAATATGCCGAGCTGCGCAAGGAGCAGGCGGAGAGGCGGGCGGCCTTCAAGCGTGGCGAGACCCGCGAGATCATGGGCATAGGCGTGTCGTTCTTTACCGAGATCGTCGGAGCTGGCCCGTCGAAGAACTGCGACATTCTCGGCATCGCCATGTTCGACTCCTGCGAGATCCGCATGCACCCGACCGGGGCAGGCATCGCGCGGATGGGCACCAAGAGCCAGGGCCAGGGCCACGAGACGACCTGGGCGCA